>NZ_JBPJSP010000116.1:0-515 GCF_051225715.1 Azospirillum sp. ST 5-10 | reverse complement strand
CATCATGCTCGCCAGGCTGGCCGAGCTGTCGCCGACGCGGACGTTGTCGACGTAGATGGTGCGGCTGTCGGCGCCGGTGTCGGTGCTCGACTTCCAGTCGTACTTGTAGAGGCCGATCTTCATGTAGGGACCGGCGTCGTCGACGTAGCAGGTGCCGCCCTCGAAGTCGACGACCTGCTTGCCGTCCTTGTAGAGCTCGAGGAAGCCGTCGCCGCTGGCCGACCACTTGATGTGATAGGTCCAGTTGGTCCAGTCGCCGATGTCCCCGTCGATCTTACCGAGGTCGTACTGGGTGATGTACTTGTAGCCGCTGGTGCCGTCCTGCGACGGGTGGGAGCGGATGATCAGGTTGTAGTGCTGCTCGCCGTTGACGTACTTGGTCTGCAGCGCCACCACCGGGTTGCCGGAGTCCGGCTGGGCATGCCACTGGGTGATGATGGTGTCGGACTTGTCCGTCTGCGACCAGCTCTCGGGCATGTAGGTGTCGAGGCTGTACCAGAACTCGCCGCCCATCT
>NZ_JBPJSP010000115.1:0-519 GCF_051225715.1 Azospirillum sp. ST 5-10 | reverse complement strand
GCTTATCGCAACGTGCTGCGTCCTTCATCGCCTCTCAGTGCCAAGGCATCCACCAGATGCCCTTAAGACGCTTGATCTCAGCTTTCGTGCGTCCTGCACAGGAACAAACCCGCACAAGCGCACCGAAAGATGCATCGTCCTCGGTCACAAAACCGTCTTCACTTGTCCAAGAACCCCGGGCGCCGGCGATTGAAAGGACCGGCACCGCTGTCGAAACCAAATCGACAAACAAATCAACGTTCCACCTGCGGCCGGCGGACCCGGCGGCGACCTACTCTCCCACGTCTTGAGACGCAGTACCATTGGCGCGGAGGGCTTTCACGGCCGAGTTCGGGATGGGATCGGGTGTTTAATCCCTCGCCATGACCACCGGGTCGGCCGGACGCACGCGGAACGTCTGGGGCTGTGCTTCGAGACGGGATACGCCGGCGGACGGGCGGATGGTCCGGGCGGGAGATGGATCGGTTTCCTTAGAAAGGAGGTGATCCAGCCGCAGGTTCCCCTACGGCTACCTTGTTA
>NZ_JBPJSP010000114.1:0-525 GCF_051225715.1 Azospirillum sp. ST 5-10 | reverse complement strand
TCACCGGCGCGCTGGTCGGCTCGTCGGGCGCCATCCTGTCCTACATCATGTGCAAGGGCATGAACCGCTCGATCTTCAACGTCATCCTCGGCGGCTTCGGCGGCGAGTCCGCGGCCGCCGCGGGCGGTGGCGGCGGCGAGCGCGGGACGGTCAAGGCGGGTTCGCCGGAGGACGCGGCCTTCATCATGAAGAACGCCCAGTCCGTCATCATCGTGCCGGGCTACGGCATGGCCGTGGCGCAGGCCCAGCATGCGCTCCGCGAGATGTCGGACCTCCTGAAGAAGGAGGGGGTGGAGGTGAAGTACGCCATCCATCCCGTGGCCGGCCGCATGCCGGGGCACATGAACGTGCTGCTGGCCGAGGCCAACGTGCCCTACGACGAGGTGTTCGAGCTGGAGGACATCAACCGCGACTTCGGCACCGCCGACGTGGCCTTCGTGATCGGCGCCAACGACGTCACCAACCCGGCGGCCAAGACCGACCCGGCGAGCCCGATCTACGGCATGCCGATCCTCGACGTGGAGA
>NZ_JBPJSP010000113.1:0-527 GCF_051225715.1 Azospirillum sp. ST 5-10 | reverse complement strand
GATCAAGCGTCTTAAGGGCATCTGGTGGATGCCTTGGCACTGAGAGGCGATGAAGGACGCAGCACGTTGCGATAAGCTTCGGGGAGCCGCGAGCAGGCACTGATCCGAAGATTTCCGAATGGGGCAACCCACCGCATTAGCGGTATCGTCAGCTGAATCCATAGGCTGGCGAGGCGAACCCGGCGAACTGAAACATCTAAGTAGCCGGAGGAAAGGACATCAACCGAGACTCCGCGAGTAGTGGCGAGCGAAAGCGGACCAGGCCAGTGGTCATGGGGAAGCAACCGGAAGCGCCTGGAACGGCGCACCACAGCGGGTGACAGTCCCGTACGGGTAAGAGAACCATGATCCTCGAGTAGGGCGGGGCACGTGAAACCCTGTCTGAACGTGGGGGGACCACCCTCCAAGCCTAAGTACTCCTCAGTGACCGATAGTGAACCAGTACCGTGAGGGAAAGGTGAAAAGCACCCCGACGAGGGGAGTGAAACAGTTCCTGAAACCGGATGCCTACAAGCAGTGGGAGCCTC
>NZ_JBPJSP010000112.1:0-533 GCF_051225715.1 Azospirillum sp. ST 5-10 | reverse complement strand
AAGCTCGATTCTGAAATCTCGCTTACCGTCAGATGCGACTTGCGAACGACCCGATGTCCAATCCACTCCCGTGAACCAGACCACAGAGCCCATCCGCCTGCGCATCCCTTCTCGATCACGTTTCACTTGTCAAAGATCCCTGCCCACCGGCATCCGACCCGACGCGCCGAGTCACCGGCGATCCGGTGGGGGTCGGCGATCATGGTTCGGAAAATTTCCGGCGAGGCGCGGACGACGTTGTCGCCCGCAGCGGACAGCCTTTCTAGACCAAGAGCCGGTGGCCGTCAAGCCATTTTTTTCGACCCTTGCCGTCGGGGCCATCCCCCGCCCCCTGCCGTCCGCGGCCCCGTCAGCCGGGACCCGCCGTTCGGCCGGGGAGCGGCTGTATAGGCGCCGCGGCGGCCCCTGTCCAGCGGATTCTGACGTGCCCGCGAACGGCACCGCGGAGGTCCCGCCCAGGGGAATCGCATTTGAGAAAAGAGGGTAGCGTGGCGGGCTGACATGGATTCTGTAGGGAGGCTGAAGGGTTCAGG
>NZ_JBPJSP010000111.1:0-587 GCF_051225715.1 Azospirillum sp. ST 5-10 | reverse complement strand
CAACGCCCGCCTGAACGGCGCAACCAGGGGGCAGATCCTCATGGCGCCAGGGGGGCAGTTCGGGATGTCGCTGGACAGGCCCCAAGGGACTCCACCCTATCCCACCCCTGACGCCCGGACGCCGCTTTTCCACACTGAGCCGCCGACCAGTTTCGGCCAGGGCGTCAGTGATGTTCGAATCTTCTCGCTGCGCGATGTCCGGCAGGAGTTCGATCGGGCCCAGGCGTCAGTGATGTTCGAATCCCATGTTCCAAGCCGCCGGCAGAGCGGACACCCCACCGGCGGTTGACGCTGGTGCAGGGACGGTCAGAGCCAGCGCACGATGATGGCCAACTGCCCCGCTTTGATGGCGGCGTTCACCTCGTCGAGGTCGCCGAAGCGTTCGATGATGGGGGGCTTGGGTGCGGGGGTGGGTGTGATAGACGTACGAGTAGCCATTGCCGCCGTGCTCCTTCACGCGGTTGTGGTGAGGACCGACCAGGCGCGGCAACGTCTGATCGGTCCGCCTTTAGAGCCTATTCCAGTAGGGCGACGAACTCCCAGACGGTGACGGCACACACGATGTGGAGCATGGCCTCGTAGGTGCG
>NZ_JBPJSP010000110.1:0-617 GCF_051225715.1 Azospirillum sp. ST 5-10 | reverse complement strand
CCGCCGCCGAAATAGCCGCCGCCACCACCGCCACCGCCATCGGCTGTGACAGACCCATACCCGCCCTGATCGATGATCCCGGCAGTGGCGCCAGACCCGCCAGCCGCACCGCCCGCTGATTGCGTGCCTCCACCGCCCACCCCGCCGTTGTCACCAGTGCCCCCTGTGGTCCCCCCTCCAGCCCCGCCAGCCGTTGAGCTTCCGCCGCCGCCACCGCCGGCAATGCCCGCAAGCGCCGCGTCAAGCCGCAGCTCTGTGCGACCGCCGCCGCCGCCGCCATTGGAGCCGCCGGACGTGCCGCCGCCATTCCATCCGCCCGCCGTGCTAACGCCGGTGCGCCCGATGGTCAGCGCCGCCAGGCGCGCGAACGCCACAGTGGTGCCGACCAAAAACCCACCGGTTCCGCCACTGTCGAAAAAGTTGCTGCCGCCCCCCGCGCCCCACAGCTTCACCGTCGTCTCCCTGGGGACATTGGCGATGGGGATGGAGCCGTTACGGTTGGCGATCCGGTACAGCGTCGAGCCCGCCGGCTGCACGCTCGCCGCCGCCGTCGCGTCCGCGGCGTAGTAGAACCAGACCTTCGGCCACTTCACGGCCATGAACGTGCCGGCGCCGGA
>NZ_JBPJSP010000011.1:89462-175778 GCF_051225715.1 Azospirillum sp. ST 5-10 | reverse complement strand
CGTGGTAGACCACCACGTCGATAGGAGGCATGTGGACGCGCGGCAACGCGTGAAGCTGAGCCTTACTAATCGCTCGACCGGCTTGATCCTGCGCACGCAGCGCCGCGCGCAGCAGCAAGCCCGACCCAGACGATCCGCCGCAAGACAAACAGACTCCTCATCACTTTCACTCCCGCACCCGTGTGCGTCCCGGTGACCTGGTGGTCATGGCGAGGGCTCAAACACCCGATCCCATCCCGAACTCGGCCGTGAAATCCCTCAGCGCCAATGGTACTGCGTCTCAAGACGTGGGAGAGTAGGTCGCCGCCAGGTCACCAGGACGCACACAGCGCAAATCACCCTCTTCACCGTCCCCGTTCACCGGTTTATCGCGGGGTGGAGCAGCCCGGTAGCTCGTCAGGCTCATAACCTGAAGGTCAGAGGTTCAAATCCTCTCCCCGCAACCAAATTCAGAAGCCCGCCAGGCCAACGCCCGGCGGGCTTCGTCGTGTTCGCCGCCGCGGAATCAGTCCTCCGCCGGCGGGGGAGGGGCGGCCGGAGCGCGGCTCGCCGCCGCCAGGGCGAGCGCCACCAGGATCAGCACGGCGGCCGCCGCGAAGGTGGCCCGCATGCCGGCCACCACGGCGCCGGGAGGCGCCGCCGCGACGCCGTCCGCCCCGGACGCGACCGCGAACACCGTCCCCATGACGGACGCGCCGGTGATCAGCCCGAGATTGCGCGACAGGCTGAGCAGGCCGGACATGACGCCCCGTTCGTCCGGCCGGGCGCCGGTCATGACCGCGGTGTTGTTGGCGGCCTGGAAGAGCTGGTAGCCGGGCGTCAGCACGGCGATGGCGGCGACGTAGCCGGCCACGCCGAACCGTCCCGCAAGCAGGCAGAGGGCACAGCACCCGGCCGCCAGCCCGAGCAGGCCGACGACGACCGCGAAGGGCGCGCCCGAACGGTCCACCAGGCGGCCGGCCGGCACGCCGCTCAGCACGGAGATGACCGGGCCGGCGGACAGGACGAGCCCGACCAGCGCCTCGTCCAGCGCGAGCGCCCGCGAGAGATAGAAGGGGCCGACCACCAGCGTCGCCATCATCACCGTCGAGACCAGCGCGTTCATGGCGAAGGCGGCCCGCAGCGCGGGACTGCGGAGCACGGCGACCCGGACCAGCGGCGACGCCGCCCGCGCCTGCGCGAGGACGAAGAGACCGGCACCGCCCGCGGCGGCCAGCAGCAGGGCGGCGTTGACCGGTCCGAAACGGCCGTGCCCGACCGTCACGGCGAGCGCGTACGCCGCCAGCGTGAGCGCCAGCAGCAGCGTGCCCGCGGCGTCGAAGCCGGGCCGGTCCGCCGTCGGCACGTGGGGGTCGGCTGGCAGGAAGCGCCGCACGAGAAGCAAGGCCACGAGGCCCAGCGGCACGTTGACGAGGAAGAGCGCCGGCCAGCCGAAACCGGCGACCAGGACGCCGCCGAGCGACGGGCCGAGCGCGGTGCCGAGGGCGGACATGGTGCCGAGCAGCCCCATGGCGCTGCCGGTCCGCGCCTTCGGCACCGTCTCGCCGACGAACGCCATGGTGAGGGCCATCATGACCGCAGCACCCAGCCCCTGCGCCGCCCGGGCGGCGATCAGCGTCGGCAATGTCGGCGCCGCGCCGCACAGCAGCGAGGCCGCCGTGAACAGGGCGATCCCCGCCAGGAGAAGCCGGCGGCGCCCGATGACGTCGCCGAGCCGCCCGACGCCGACGATCAGGGTGGTGATCGCCAGGAGATAGGCGAGGACGATCCACTGGACCGCCTGGAAGGAGGCGGCGAACGCCTGCGCCAGCGTCGGCAGGCCGACGTTGGCGATGCTGGTGCCGAGCGACGACAGCAGCATGGACAGCGCGAGCCCGGCCAGCGGCCCCCGTATGGACGCGCTCCGTTCCACAGTTCCGGCGACGACCCCGTCGCGCTCCGACACCATCGGCTGCACCATGCCCTCCCTCGTTCGGCGACTCCACACCCGGAGCCGCCGCAAGCCTAGGCCGGTGCCCGGCATGGCGGAACGCGCACCGTCTGCACTTCATTCGTGCGTCCGACGCCACATCACGGCGGTGTCCGTGCTAGGATCGGCGCATGGCGAAGCCCGATCTCAACCTGCTGTTCACCCTCGACGCGCTGCTCGCCGAAGGCAGCGTGGCGGGCGCCGCCCGGCGGCTGCGGCTCAGCCCGTCGGCCATGAGCCGGGCGCTGGCCCGACTGCGCGAGACGACGGGCGACCCGCTGCTGGTCCGCGCCGGACGGGGGCTCGTCCCGACGCCCCGCGCGGTCGAACTCCGCGAGCGGGTCGGACGGCTGGTGGAGGAGGGGGAGGCGGCGCTGCGTCCCGCCGATACGCTCGACCTCGGCCGGCTCGTCCGCACGTTCACGGTGCGGGCCAGCGAGGGGTTCGTGGAGAGCTTCGGGCCGGACCTCATCGCCCGGGTCGGGGCGGACGCTCCCCGCGTGCGGCTGCGCTTCGTGCAGAAGCCGACCAAGGACAGCGCCCCCCTGCGCGACGGCACGGTCGATCTGGACATCGGCGTGGTCGGCGGGGCGACCGGCCCGGAGCTGCGCGTGCAGGCGCTGTTCCGGGACCGGTTCATCGGCGTCGTGCGGGTCGGGCATCCCCTGAGCCGGGGCGGGATGACGCCGTCCCGCTACGCCGGCGGCCGGCACATCCTGGTGTCACGGCGCGGGCTGGACAAGGGACCGATGGACGACGCGCTGGTGCCGCTCGGCCTCGAGCGGGAGATCGTCACGGTCGTCGGCGGCTTCGCGGCGGCGTTGGCCCTGGCCCGGGCCACCGACCTGGTCGCCACCGTCCCCGAGCGTTACACCGCCACCCTGCGCGCCGGACTGCACGGCTTCGCCCTGCCGGTGCCGGTGCCGGAGATCACGGTGTCGATGCTGTGGCACCCCCGGCTGGACGCCGACGCGGCGCACCGCTGGCTGCGCGGCCGCGTGCGCGAGGTCTGCGCCACGCCGGGCGGCGATCCCGCCACGGGCTGACAGCCCGACGCCGCGAGCCGGACGCCGCGACCGTGCGGCCCGGCGGCGATCACCCGCCGCCGGCGCCGTCGGCGGCGGTGCGGTCCTCGGCCAGGGCGCGGGCGGTGTCCAGCAGGTGGATGGCGCCGGTCAGGCGGCCGTGCGCCGCGCGCTGCTCGGCGTCGCCCGGCCGCAAGGTGCGGCGCAGATCCACCAGAAGCCGCATCAGCGAGCGGCCCGGCACCGTGTCCAGCGGCGCCGCCGGGACCGCCGCCACGCCGAAGCTCTTCCCGACCGCGTCGAGGCAGGCGAGCACGTAGTCGCGGTCGCCCGGGCCGAGGGGAAGCGGATGCTGAGGGGCGCGGCGGATCAGGCGCTCCTCGGACAGGTCGACAACCGATGCGGACATGGACACCTCGCGGACGGTCGGCGGCTTCGCAAAGCCTCTTCATTCGATCTGGGTGCACCGCCGCACGAATTCCAGACCGCCCGGCTCAGGCTTGCGCGAAGGCCCCGCCGGTCAGCAGCCGGTCTGCTGCGGCGTGCGCTCCACCTCCAGGCCGAAGGCGGGCCGCAGGCCGGTGCCCAGCCAGTTGCCGGCGAGCGCTGCGACGATCCACACCCAGCCGTGCAGGCTGCCCGAGGCGATGCCGCTGAAATAGGCGCCGATGTTGCAGCCGTAGGCGAGGCGGGCGCCGTAGCCCAGCAGGATGCCGCCGACCGCCGCCGCCACGAGCGAGCGCAGCGGCAGGCGCCACACCGGGGCGAACTTGCCGGCCAGGCCCGCCGCCAGCAGGGCGCCGAGGATGATGCCGATGTCCATCACCGAGGTGACGTCGGCCAGCACCGACTGCTGCAGCGCCTTCGCCGCGGCCGGTGCCTGCCAGAACGTCCACGACGCCACGTCGACGCCGAGCGCCGCCAGCGCCTTGCTGCCCCACAGCGCGAAGGCCGAGGTCACGCCCCAGGGCCGTCCCGCCAGGGCCAGCGTCGCCGCGTTGAGCAGCGCCAGCGCCACCGCGCCCCACAGCAGCGGCCACGGGCCGCGCAGCAGGCGCTCCAGGCCGGTCGACGCCGCCGCCGGCCGGGCCACCAGACGGCCGTGCCGGCGCCGCTCGAGCACCACGCTCGCCGCGGCGACGGCGGCGAACACCACGAGATTGACGGCCAGGGCCAGCGGCCAGCCCCAGGCCGAGACCAGCGACACCGGCGCCATCGCCGGCTGGGCCTGCCACCACGGCAGATGATAGGCGCCGAGCACCGAGCCGACGATGAAGAAGACCAGCGTGACCAGCATCCGCGTGCTGCCGCCGCCCACCGTGTAGAGCGTGCCCGAGGCGCAGCCGCCGCCGAGCTGCATGCCGACGCCGAACACGAAGGCGCCGGCCAGGACCGACACGCCGACGGGGGAGACGAACCCCGCCACCGGGGTGCCGAACAGCGAACCCGCGGCCAGCGCCGGAAAGAACAGGGCGCAGGCGACCGCCAGCATCAGCATCTGGGCGCGCAGCCCTTCGCCGCGGCGGTCGGCGATGAACACCCGGAACGCCGAGGTGAAGCCGAACAGGGCGTGGTAGAGCACCAGCCCGAGCGCGCCGCCGATCAGGTACAGGGCGGACTGGCGCCCCGACACCGCGTCGCCGATCCACACCGCGCCGCCGAGCAGCGCCAGGAGCGCCACGGCGACGACACGCCGGTCGAATCCCGACCGGACGGCTGCCGGGCCCGCCGCCCGGCCGAGGGTCACATCGACCACGAGCCAACCTCCATTCAACAGAATCTCGCGCGTAAATGCCGAGAAGCACCATGAGATGACGTAGATAAGGCCCGCAGCGCGTGCTGCCGATCTGTAAAATTGCATCCCTGGCATGCCGCGCGGTCCCGCACCGCAAGGCCGACCGGGTGCCCCGGCGGCGCGGGTCGGCCGCTCGGTACCGCATGGCGATGGCGATCGCCGCACCCTCGGCCGGCACGTCGCGGACGGCCGGGCACCGCTCCTCGTTGCGGAAGCTCGCACCCCGCGGCGCGCCCTCAGGGCGGCCAGGCCAAGCGCTGCGTGCCGCGGGCGATCAGGTGGGAGACCCGCGGCGGCTCCCCGCCCCGGTGGAAGGCGTTGGCGCGGTCGAGGACGTCGCGGTCGGCCACCGTCAGGCGCCGCTGGTGACGCAGATCGTCCAGCCAGGACGGCAGGATGAACGCTTCCACCCAGCGGCCGGGCTCGCCGGCGTCCTGGTAGAGCGTCCAGCGCACGGCGCCGTCGCGCCGGCGCAGCCGCCGCACCGGCCGCATGGCGCGCACGAAGGGCGCCGCCTGGGCCGGTTCGATGCGGTACTCCACGGTCACCGCCACCGCCCCGGTGCCGGGCTGCAGGCCGGGCGCCAGCGCCGGCGGCCGGGCGTCGGGCAGCGGCGACAGGTCCTTGTCGAGGTCGGTCGGCAGGCGCAGCAGCGGCGCCAGCGCCAGGCTGGCGAGCAGGACCAGGCCGGCGGCGCCCAGGGCGGCCGGCGTGCCGAACGCCTCGGCCATGTGCCCCCAGCCCCAGCTTCCCGTGGCGAGGCCGCCGAACAGCGCCATGAAGTAGATCGCCAGCGCCCGCGCCTTGACCCAGTTGGCGGCGGAGAGCTGCACCATGACGTTGAAGCTCGACAGGGTCGTCATCCAGGCGGCGCCGCCGACGCACAGGGCCGGCATGGCCGCCCACAGGGTCGGCGCGGCGGCCAGGGTCAGGCAGGGGACGGCGAAGGCGGCGGTGCCGCCGGCCACCAGCAGCTCGCCGCGCACCCGCCGGCGCAAGGTCCCGATCGACAGGGCGCCCGCGACGGCGCCGAGGCCGAGGCACCCCAGCAGCAGGCCGTAGACGGTCGGCCCGCCGCCCAGGTCGCCGCGGGCGTACAGCGGCAGCAGCGCCCACACCGCGCCGGCCCCGGCGGTGAAGACGAAGCAGCGGGCCATCGCCGCCAGGATCGGCGGGGAACCCCGCACGTACAGGACGCCGCCGCGCATGGCGCGCAGGATCGGCTCGCGCGGCAGGTCGCCGGTCGCCCGCGGCCGCCGCCACGCCAGCAGCACGCCGATGATGAACAGGTTGGAGACGGCGTTCAGCACGAACGCCGTCTGCACCCCGAAGGTCGCCACGACGATGCCGCCCAGCCCCGGCCCGACCGAGCGGGCGATGTTGAAGGCGATGCTGTTGAGGGCGATGGCGGCCGGCAGCTCGGCCCGCGGCACCAGCTCGCCGACGGTGGACTGGTAGGCCGGCTGGCGCAGCGCGGTGCCGGTGTCGAGCAGGAAGGTCAGCGCCAGCAGCAGCCACGGGGTGACCGCCTCCAGGCCCTGCATCGCCGCCAGGGTCAGGGCGCCGGCGAGGACGATGCTCTGGCCGGTCAGGAACACCAGGCGGCGGTCCCACAGGTCGGCCAGCGTGCCGCCCAGCAGCGAGAACAGCAGGACCGGCAGGGCGGTGGCCGACTGCACCAGCGCCACCATGTCGGCGCTGGTGGCGATGCTGGTCATCAGCCAGGCCGCCCCCACCGACTGCATCCACACCCCCAGGTTCGACACCAGGGTCGCCATCCAGATCGCCCGGTACATGGGATAGCGGAACGGCGAGAGCGAACCGGGGAGCCGCGGCCGCAGCGGCCCCCCCTGGGCTTGGCTGGTGTCCTCGATGGCGGGCATGGCGGCGGCGGGGTCCTTCGGGCGACGGGAGACGGTCAGCCGGCGATGCCGCGCGGCCGGACGAAGATGGTGGCGATCTCCGGGTGAGTCTGCTTGACGCAGCGCTCGATGGCGAGGACGGCGCTCTCGACCGCCGTCACCGAAAGGGTGTCGGCGAAATCGACGTCCAGCGCCACCACAACCTGCCGCGGCGCCAGGTGGACGGACAGCAGCGCCTCGACCCGGCGGACCCCGGGCAGCGCCTGCGCCGTCTCCTTGATGGCGCGCAGCAGGCCGGGATCGGCGGCCTCGCCGATCAGCAGGCCCTTGCTTTCGCGGGCGAGGAACAGGGCGGTGGTGGCCAGCACCGCGGCGATGGCGAGCGACGCCACGCCGTCGAGCACGGGAAGATCGAGGAACTCGGCCGCCGCGGTCGCCGCCAGGGCGATGAACAGGCCGATCAGCGCGGCGCTGTCCTCGAACAGCACCATGAAGGTGGTGGGATCCTTGCTGCGGCGCACCGCCTCGACGTAGCCGAGGTCGCCCTTGGTGGCGCGGAACTCCTTCACGGCGATCCGCCAGGAGAAACCCTCGAAGAGGACGGAGAACCCCAGCACCGCGTAGTTGACGGCCACGTTGTCGATCGGCTCGGGCGCGAGCACGCGGCGGACGCCCTCGTAGGCCGACACGCCGGCGCCCAGCGCGAAGATCAGCAGCGAGACGATGAAGCTCCAGAAATAGAGCTCGCGGCCGTGGCCCAGCGGGTGGGCGGCGTCGGGCGGACGCGCCGCCCGGCGCAGGCCGTAGAGCAGCAGCACCTCGTTCGCCGTGTCGACCACGGAGTGGACGCCCTCGCTCAGCATCGCCGAGCTGCCGGTGACCGCCGCCGCGGCGAACTTGGTCACGGCGATCAGCAGATTGCCGATCAGCGCGGCGTAGATGACCCTGAGGGAGCCCTTGGTGGCGGCCATGCGTCTGTCCCGGTCCTGTCCCAGCCCGACGCAGGCACAACACCGCCGACGCGCCGCCGTCACCGCCATGCCGTTTTGCCGTGTCGGGCGTTATGTCCTGCGAAGGCCCGCCACGAGAAGGAACGGGAGGTCCCGATGTCGCCGATTCCCCGCGACGGCAGCCTCGACAGCACGCTGGCGCTGCTGAGCGAAGGCTACACGTTCGTGATGAACCGCTGCCGCCGCTACGGCTCGGATGCGTTCGAGACCCGCCTCATGCTCCGCCCGGTGGTCTGCGCCATGGGCGAGGACGCCGCCCGCATGTTCTACGAGCCCGGCCGCTTCACCCGCAAGGGGTCGATGCCGACCACCACCCTGCTGTCGCTGCAGGACCGCGGCAGCGTGCAGACCCTCGACGGCGAGGCCCACCGGGTGCGCAAGCGCCTCTTCCTGGAGCTGATGACGCCCGACGCGCTGGAGCGCCTGTGCGCGCTCGCCGCCGAGGAGTGGACGGCGGCGGCCCGCCGCTGGCAGGGGAGCGACCGCGTCGTCCTGCTGGCGGAGCTGCGCGCCATCCTGTGCCGGGCGGCGTGCCGCTGGGTCGGCGTGCCGCTGGACGGCGAGGAGGCGGTGCGGCGCACGGAGGAGTTCGCCGCCATGATCGACGGCGCCGGGGCGGTCGGGCCGCGCAACTGGCGGGGCCTGCTGCTGCGCCGGCGCAGCGAGCGGTGGCTGCGCGCCGTCGTCGAGGCGGTGCGGGCCGGCGCCCGCGCGGCGCCGGAGGGCAGCCCGCTGCAGGCCGTGGTCCGGCACCGCGACGCGGACGGCGCGCCGCTCGACACCGACGTGGCGGTGGTGGAGCTGCTCAACCTGCTGCGCCCGATCGTCGCCGTCTCGCAGTTCATGGTGTTCGCCGCCCTGGCCCTGCACGAGCATCCCGAAAGCCGGGCGGCGCTGGAGCACGGCGGCGACGAGGAACTGGAGCGCTTCGTCCAGGAGGTGCGCCGGTTCTACCCGTTCTTCCCGGTGATCGGCGGCCGCGTGCGGCAGCCGTTCGACTGGCGCGGCCGGCACTTCGCCGAGGGCGCCTGGGTGCTGCTCGACCTCTACGGCACCAACCACGACGTCCGCATCTGGGAGGACCCCGGCGCCTTCCGGCCGGAGCGGTTCCGCGGGCGGGAGATCGGCGCCTTCGCCCTGGTGCCCCAGGGCGGCGGCGGCTTCGAGGCCGGCCACCGCTGTCCCGGCGAATGGATCACCATCGCCGTCATGAAGACGCTGGTGGGCCTGCTCGTCGGCGGCATCCGCTACACGGTGCCGGCGCAGGATCTGAGCGTCGACCTCGCGCGGATGCCGGCGGTCCCGGCGAGCGGCTTCGTCATCGCCGCCGTTCAGGCCACGCCGGCCTCGTCGTAGACGCGCGCCGCCGCGGCGTGCAGCGCGACCGGGCTGTCGGCCGGCGGCCGCAGGGCGGCGGCGGTGAGGTCGCCGAGCACCGGGTGCGCCCGGCGCAGCGTATCGAGGTCGCCGAGCACGGTGCGCACCACCAGCGCCGCCAGGTCGTCGGGGAAGTCGGCGGTGCAGGCCAGCTCGACCCGGGCGCCGACGGTCGCCAGCTCGGGGCTGCCCGTGCCGTAGGTGCCCGCCGGGATGGCCGCCTGCCGGAAGCCCCGCTCGCGGCCGAAGGCGGCGCGGTCGGCGTCGGTCAGGGGCAGCGGGTGGAGGCCGCACCGCGTCATGGCGTCGGCGACGGCGGCGACGGGGTGGCCGATCATCAGCGGCACGGCGTCGAGCTGGCCGGCGCACAGCGCCGCGAGCGAGGAGCGGACGGTGCCGCTGTCGATGGCGGCGAACCGCTCGGGCGCCCAGCCGCGCGCCGTCATCAGCGCGGTCATCGCCGTGCGGTGGCCGGAGCCCACCGGCCCCAGCGCCACCCGGCGCCCCGGCAGCTCGTCCAGCGAGGCGATCTGCGGGCCGGCGAGAAGGATCAGGCTCTCCACGTGCAGCGCCGCCAGGAGGCGCAGGCGCGGCCGCTCGGCCGGCGCCACCGCCCACACGTCGTTGCCCTGGACCAGCCCGAGATGCACGGCGCCGGTGAGGAGCGCGCGCAGGTTGGCCGAGGATCCCGGCATGCTCTGCGGCAGGCAGCGCACGCCGTGGCGCCGGTGGTCGCGGTTGACCAGCAGGGCGACGGCGTTGCCGACCTGGAAGTACACGCCCTCGGTTTCGGCGGTGCCGAAGATCAGCATGCGGCCGCTTTCCGGCAGGCAGCCGCCGAGCGCCGCCCCGCCGAGCGCCGCCCCGCCGCGCAGCACGGCACGGCGCGTCAATCCTTCATGGCGAGGCTGACCGTGCATAGGTCTCCCTCCTGCAGAGAGCGGACGTCGTCGGCGGCGCGGCACAGCAGGTAGCGCGCCAGTTCGAGGGTCCCGTTCGGGCTCTCGAGAATCTCCTCCTGGCTCGGCCGGTTGCTGCGCGGCTCCAGCAGGGTCCCGGTGTAGCGGATGCTGACGACGAAGCTGAACTCGTCGAACCGGGTGCCGATGGCGATCAGGCCGTGCGGCACCTTCACCTCGGGGAAATGGCGGCCGAGGTGCACCGTGTCGTAGACCAGATCGTTGGCGATCAGGCTTTCGACCACCTCGCTCGCGGCGATGGTGGCCCGTGTCACCACCTCCGGCCGGGCCCCCCAGGCGGCGCCCTGCTGCGCCATGAAGGCGCTCACCGCCGTCATGTCGGCGTGGGCGGTGTCGACCAGCAGCCGGTCCTTGCGCCAGATGCCGATGCGGAAGACGAGGTTGAGCAGCACCGCCAGGCTGACCGCCAGGGCCATGGGCGAACTGACCCAGGGCGCCAGCCAGTGGGGCACGTCGTCGAACGCTTCGGGAAAGAGGTTGCGGGCCAGCCCGAAGGCGAGGCCGATGCCGAGGACGAAGGCCTTGCGCGAATCGAGGAGCCGGGAGGCGATCATCTGGATGCCGTTGACCACCAGCAGGCAGCCGCTGAACAGCAGCGCGGCGCCCACCACCGGCACCGGCATGGCGAGCAGGACCGCCGTGACCTTGGGCAGGAAGGCCAGGGCGACGAGCAGGCCGCCGATGGCGAAGCCGATCACCCGGCTCGCCGCCCCGGTCGCCGCCGACAGGCCGACGGCGCTGGAGGTCGACGACTGGCCCATGCCGCCGATCAGGGAGGCGATCACGTTGGTCAGGCCTTCCGACAGCACGCCGCGGCCGATCGAGGCGAGATCGGGACGCTTCCACTCCGTGTCGTTGACCTTCTGCGCCGCGGTGACGGCGCCGACCGTGTTGAGCGTCATCGCCAGCGCGGCGATGGCGTAGGGAACGACGAGCGCGGGATCGAAGGCGAGCCCCATGCTGCCCACCGGCGGCACGTGGAAGGTCGGCGCGTCGGTGATCCTGGACAGATCGTCCGGTCCGAGCATGCCCATCAGGATCGCCACCGCGTAGCCCACCACCACGCCGATGAGCGAGCAGTAGAGGCGGAGCGGGGCGGCGCCCCAGACGCTGAGCGACACCATGGTCGTCAGCGCCACGGCGGCCACGAACAGCCCGGGGCCCCGCGCCGCCGGCGCGACGTCGATCCCGAGAACGTTGCGCGTGCCCAGGATCATGACGGATATCCCGACCATCAGCACGACGAAGCCGGCGATCTCCGGCGGCAGCAAGGGCCGGATGCGGTGGACGATCCGCGACAGCAGGGCGACGAGCACGCCGGCGAACGCCGTCATCCCCAGCGCCAGCGGCAGCCCGCCCTGCGGCAGCGCCACCAGGGACGGCGGCAGCAGGATCGTCGTGGTCGTCGTCGGGATGAGGAAGCCCGAGCCGATGCCGCCGCGCCGCAGCGACTGCAGGATGGAGCCGACGCCCCCCGCCACCATGGTCAGCGATACGAACCCGCCGGCGACGTCGGCCGGCAGATGGGCGGCCCGCGCCAGGGTCACGGCGACGATGAGGAAGATGGCGACGAGCGCCAGGTGCTGGACCGCCATGGCCAGGGTCACCAGCGGCGGCGGACGGTCGTCGACACCGTAGATCAGCGTCTGGGGCTTTGCCGCCATGGACTCCCGGCTCGTGCATGCGCGGACCCGCCTTGGGGCGGCCCGGAGCTTAGGCTATACATGACGTCCAGGCGTTCGTCCACGGGGCGAGCCGCCGGCAGCCAATTCCCGGGGTACCGCCGATGAACCTCTTCACCCGCATCTGGATCATGACCTCGGCCGCCATCGCCCTCACGGTGCTGACCGCGGTGGCGGTCTACGAGGTGATCATCGGCCAGGCGCTCGCCGACCACGGCCGGGCCGACATGATGGCCTATGCCCGGCTGATCGCCCATTCCGTCGCCAGCCGCGAGGCGGAGACGGAGACCGCGCTGCAGCGCCTGCTGGCCTCGGGACCGCTGATCGCGGTGACGATGTTCGACCGCGACCTGTCCGTGATCGCCACCGCCGTGGTTCCCGGCCTCGTCGACCACGATCCGGCGGAGCACCTCGACCGGGACGTGCTGCGGCAGGCGCTGGAGGGCGGGGTGGGAGCGGCGCGGCGGGTGGCGAACACCCTCTACGTCGCCACGCCGGTGTTCGGTCCGCAGGGCGGGCTGGAGGGGGTGCTGGCCATCGCCGTGCCGACCGAACTGCACGCCGTTCCCCCCACCGAGCGCCTGATGTTCGCCGGCGGCGTGGCGATCGGCGTGCTGGCGATGGGGATGATCCCGGCGACCGCCCTGGCGCGGCGCGTCAGCCGGCCCGTCGACACGCTGGTGCGGGTGTCGGAGACGGTGCGCGAGGGCGTCGTCGACGTCGACGCCCTGTCGCCGCTGGCGCACCGGCGCGACGAGTTCGGCCGCCTCGCCCGCGGCGTGCTGCTGCTGGCCCGCACCCTCAAGCTGACGGCCGAGCGGATGGACGGCATGGTCGAGGAGCGCGCCCGGGAGCTGGCGAAGGGCGGTCCCGGGTGACGCCTCATTCCGCGTCGGGCTGGCGCTCCGGGGCGGCCGCGGCGAAGGCGTCGAGGGCGCGCGCGGCGTCGGTGACGCGGCGGATGGTGGGGTAGGGGGCGAGGTCGACGGCGAAGCGCTCGGCGTTGTAGACCTGCGGCACCAGCGCCACGTCGGCCAGGGTCGGGGTGTCGCCGTGGCACAGGCGGCCGGTGCGCGGATCGCCGGCGAGCATCGCCTCGATGGCCCGGAAGCCGTCGGCGACCCAGTGGCGGTACCAGTCGTTGCGCGCCGCCTCGTCGAGGCCGAGCCGGTCGCGCAGATGGTTCAGCACCCGCAGGTTGTTCAGCGGATGGATGTCGCAGGCCACCGCCAGGGCGAGGGCGCGCACCCGGGCGCGGTCGGCGGGATCGACCGGCAGAAGCGGCGGATGGGGGTGGCGCTCGTCCAGGTATTCGACGATGGCGAGCGACTGGGTGAGGACGGTTCCCTCGTCCTCCAGGGCCGGCACCAGCCGCTGCGGGTTGAGCGCGGCGTAGGCCGGGGCGGTCTGCTCGCCGCGGCGCAGGTGGACGGCGACGAGGTCCGCCGTCAGGCCCTTGAGGTTGAGGGCGATGCGCACGCGGTAGGCGGCGGAGGAGCGGAAATACCCGTACAGCTTCATGGCGGCCGACTCCCAGGGGTGCCACCGATCCTAGCGGCCGCCGCCGCGCGGTCAAGGGAGAGCGGTCAGCCGACCTCGCGCTGGAGGGCGGCGCGGGCCTCGGCGTCGAGCACCGGCAGCCCGTCGCGCGCGCCGACGATCAGGGCGCCGCTGCCCGACAGCGTGCGCACGGCGAAGCCGGTGACCGCCGGCGGTTCCGCCCCGGCGAACACCGCGGCCCGCTCCTCGTAGAGCGGCGCGAAGGTGCAGCCGCGCAGGACGGCGCGCAGCATCAGCCGCTCGTCGGCGCGCGCGCCGGCGCCGTCGTCGGGCGCGGCGAAGACCAGGCTCTCGACCTCCGGATCGGTGACCATGCCGCGTTCCAGCAGCACGTTGATCATGGCGGTCGAGGTGGTCACCGGAGCGGCCCGGCCGCGCCAGAAGAAGCGGCCGTCGTCCCAGCCGACGTCGGCGGTGCGGAACACCATGTGCGGTTCCGCGCCGCCGCTCGGTCCGCTCACCAGACAGTTCATCCGCAGCAGGCCGTTCCAGGTGCCGGCCGGCACCAGGATGCACGAGACGCCGTTGCGGCTGATCCGCAGATAGGTGTCGTTGATGCCCGAGGGCTCGAATTCGAACAGCATGGCTTGTCTGCCTTCGCCGCGACCTGGGAAGAGGAGTCCGAACGCACGTGAACAGGTGTGGCGCGCGGCGCCGCCCGCAATCCGGCCAAGCGGATGATCCTGTTCGAGGGATGCCGCCTTCCAATGGGTCGGCGGGGACCACATGTCATATCGGCGCAGCGGGGCCGGGCTGCAACCGGCCCCGGGCGGCGGGGACGCGAAGGAGGAGGGATGGACGCTTCCCGGGACGGCCGTCGGGGCCGGACGGAGCGGGTGCGGCGCTGGGCCTATCTCGGCCTCGGCTACGCGGCGGTGGCGCTGGGCACGGTCGGAGTCTTCCTGCCGGTGCTGCCGACCACGCCCTTCCTGCTGGTCGCCGCCTGGGCCTTCGCCAAGGCGAGCCCGGCGCTGGAGCGCTGGCTCTACGAGCATCCGCGGTTCGGGCCGTTCCTCAGGGAGTGGCGCGACCGCCGGGCCATCCCGCTGCGCGGCAAGCTGGCGGCGCTGGGCGGCATGGGCGGCAGCTGGGCCCTGATCTATCACACCGCCGAAGGGCCGACGGTCCCCCTGGCGGCGGGAGCGGTCATGCTGGCGGTCGCCGTCTACGTCGCCACCCGGCCGCTGCCGGCGGCGGAACGCTGAGGGCGCGGCGCCTTCAGCGCGCCGTCCAGCCGCCGTCGACCGGCAGCGCCGTGCCGGTGATCGACGCCGCCGCCTCGGAGGCGAGGAAGGCGACGGCCGCCGCCACCTCCTCGACGCCGACGGGACGGCGGGTCGGCTGGTTGGCGAGGAACACCGTCTTGACCACCTCGTCGGCCGCCAGCCCGGTGACCTGCGCCTGGGCGGCGACCTGGCGCTCGATGATCGGCGTCATCACCAGGCCGGGACAGACGGCGTTGCAGGTGATGCCCAGCTCCGCCACCTCCAGCGCCGTCGCCCTGGTCAGCCCGACGAGGCCGTGCTTGGCGGCGACGTAGGCCGGCTTGTGCGGCGCCCCGACCAGGCCGAGGGCCGAGGCGACGTTGACGATGCGCCCGCGGCGGCGCGCCATCATCTCCGGCAGCACCGCCTTGGTGGCGTGGAAGGCGGCCGAGAGGTTGACCGCCAGCACCTCGTCCCACCGGTCGTCGGGGAACAGGTGCAGGGCCGCCACATGCTGGATGCCGGCGTTGTTGACCAGCACGTCGACGCCGCCGTAGGCCTCCTCGGCCGCCCGCACCAGGGCGCGCACCGCCGCCGGGTCGCGCAGGTCGGCGCCGTGGTGGGCGACCCGCACGCCGTGCGCGGCGGCGAGGGCGGCGCACTGCCGCTCCACCGCGTCCGCCTCGCCCAGCCCGCTCAGCATCAGGTCGCGGCCCTGGGCCGCCAGGGCGGCGGCGATGGCGGCGCCGATGCCGCCGGTGGCTCCGGTGACCAGGGCGGCCCGGGCGGCGGCCCGGGCGGCGGCTGGGGAGGAGGCGGGGGGCGGGGTCATGGTGTCCTCACCGGATGCGAATCACCGGATGCGCCTGGCCGCGAAGCGGCGGCTTGGCGCCACCAGCTCGTCCTGGGCGGCGATGAGCTGGAGCTCGCGCTCGCCCGAGCGCTGGGTCGCCTCGAACACGGCGTAGATGGCCGCGGTGGCCGACGCCAGCGCCTGCGCCGGGTCGCCGGTCCGCAGCATGTGGGCGAGGAACAGCGCCGCCGTGGCGTCGCCGGCGCCGTTGGGCGGCGGGTCCAGCGGCAGCCGCGGCGTCGCCACCGCCCACGCGCCGTCGGCGCCGTCGACCAGCATCTCGATGCGGTCGGCGTCGCCGTCGCCGCGGGTCAGGCTGGTCACCAGGACCAGCCGCGGGCCCCGCGCGCGCAGCGCCGCGGTGGCCGCCAGCGCGTCCTCCAGGGTGGCGACCGTGCGGTCGGCGAGGAACTCCAGCTCGAACTGGTTGGGGGTGACGATGTCGGCGGCCGGCACCGCGTGGGCCTTGATGAAGTCGGGCAGGCCGGGGCGGACGAAGAAGCCGCGGCCGACGTCGCCCATGACGGGATCGCAGCAGTAGAGGGCCTGCGGGTTGGCCGCCTTCACCCGCGCCGCCGTCTCGACGATCACCTGGCCCAGCGCCGCCTCGCCCATGTAGCCGGACAGCACGGCGTCGCAGCGGTCGATCCCGCCGCGCGCCGCCACGCCGTCGAGCACGTCGGCGATGTGCTCGGCGCTGAAGACCTGGCCGGTCCAGGCGCCGTAGCCCGTGTGGTTGGAGAACTGGACCGTGTTGACCGCGGTGACGTCGAAGCCGAGGCGCTGCAGCGGGAACACCGCGGCGCGGTTGCCGACGTAGCCGTAGGCGACGTGGGACTGGATGGAGATGACGCTCTTCATGGCAGGGGATGCTAGGGGATCGCGCGGGGGCCGTCCAGACGGCAGCGGCGGCGGCCGCCCGGTCTGCGGCGAATTTCCCGGCGCGACGCCGTGGACAGGCCGGGCGGCGGGGGGTAAGCAGGACCGGACCCCGCCACCGCTCCCGGAGATCCGCCATGGCCGCCACCGTCCGCCCGCGCCGCAGCGTGCTCTACATGCCGGGGTCGAACGCCCGCGCCCTCGAGAAGGGGCGCTCGCTTCCCGCCGACGGCCTGATCCTCGACCTGGAGGACGCCGTCGCCCCCGACGCCAAGGCCGCCGCCCGCGCCACCATCCGCGAGGCGCTCGCCGCCGGCGGCTACGGCGGGCGCGAGCTGGTGGTGCGCGTCAACGCCCTCAACGGCCCGTGGGGCTACGAGGACCTCGCCATGGCGGCGGCCAGCGGGGCGGACGCCGTGCTGCTGCCCAAGGTGGAGAGCGCCGACGCGGTGCGCCAGGCCGAGGCGGTGCTGCGCGCCGTCGGCGCGCCGGAGCGGCAGCGCCTGTGGTGCATGATGGAGACGCCGCTGGGCATGCTGAACGCCAAGGAGATCGCCGGCGCGTCGCCGCGTCTGGGGGCGCTGGTGATGGGCACGTCCGACCTCGCCAAGGACCTGCACGCCGCCCACACCCGCGACCGGCTGCCGCTGCTCACGGCGCTCGGCCTGTGCCTGCTGGCGGCGCGCGCCCACGGCCTGGCGATCCTCGACGGCGTCCATCTCGACCTCGCCGACGACGAGGGCTTCGCCCACGCCTGCCGCCAGGGGCGCGAGCTGGGCTTCGACGGCAAGACCCTGATCCATCCCAAGACCATCGCCGCCTGCAACGCGGCCTTCGCGCCGGACGCCGACGAGGTGGCGGCCTGCCGCCGCCTCATCGCGGCCCACGCGGCCGCCCTGGCCGAGGGCAGGGGCGTCGTCGTCGTCGACGGCAAGCTGGTCGAGATCCTGCACGTCGAGAACGCCCGCCGCCTCGTCGCCCTCGCCGAGGCCATCGCCGGCCTGGAGAACGGCTGACATCGGCGTAGAATTCCTGTTGACGCTCCCGCAGCATCCACGAACGGCCCGCACATCCATGACCGACCGCCTGTCCATCGCCCTCGCCCAGGTCAACCCGACCGTCGGCAACATCCCGGCCAACATCGACCGCATCCGCACCGTACGGGCCGAGGCCGCGGCGCGCGGCGCCGACCTCGTGGTGTTCCCCGAGCTGGTGGTCTGCGGCTACCCGCCGGAGGACCTGGTGCTCAAGCCCTTCTTCCTCGACGCGGTGGAGGCGGCGGTGAGGGGGCTGGCGCCGGAGACCGCCGACGGCGGGCCGGCGCTGCTGGTCGGCGCGCCGTGGCGCCAGGACGGCCGGGTCTACAACGCGGCCCTGCTGCTGGACGGCGGCGAGGTGGCGGCGGTGCGCTTCAAGCACGACCTGCCCAACTACGGCGTCTTCGACGAGAAGCGCGTGTTCGCCGCCGGCCCGCTGCCGGGGCCGATGAACGTGCGCGGCGTGCGGCTCGGCGTCATGGTGTGCGAGGACATGTGGACCGCCGACGCCGCCGAGACGCTGGCCGAGACCGGGGCGGAGATCCTGGTCGTGCCCAACGGCAGCCCCTACGAGACCGACAAGCACGAGCGCCGCCTGAACCTCGCCGTCGCCCGCGTCACCGAGACCGGCCTGCCGCTCGTCTACGTCAACCAGGTCGGCGGCCAGGACGAGCTGGTGTTCGACGGCTGCTCCTTCGCGCTCGGCGCCGACCGGTCGCTGCGCGCCCAGTCGCCGGGCTTCGCCGAGCATCTCCAGGTGACCCGCTGGGAGCGCGGCGCCGACGAGGTCTGGCGGTGCGCCGAAGGCGAGGTCGAGCCGCCGCCCGAGGGCGAGGAGGGGATCTACCGGGCGCTCGTGCTGGGCCTGCGCGACTACGTCAACAAGAACCGCTTCCCCGGCGTGCTGCTGGGCCTGTCCGGCGGCGTCGATTCGGCGCTGTCGGCGGCGGTCGCCGTCGACGCCCTGGGGCCCGACCGGGTCCACTGCGTGATGATGCCGTCGCCCTACACCTCCAAGGAGAGCCTCGACGACGCCGCGGAATGCGCCGAGCTGCTGGGCTGCCGCCTCGACACCGTGTCGATCCAGCCGGCCATGGAGGCGTTCGAGGGCATGCTGGCGCCCGCCTTCGCCGGCCGCGACCCCGACATCACCGAGGAGAACATCCAGTCGCGCTCGCGCGGCATCACCCTGATGGCGCTGTCCAACAAGTTCGGCGCCATGGTGCTGTCGACCGGCAACAAGTCGGAGGTGTCGGTGGGCTACGCCACCCTGTACGGCGACATGTGCGGCGGCTTCAACGTGCTGAAGGACGTCTACAAGACCACGGTGTACGCGCTGTCGCGCTGGCGCAACGCGCACCTGCCCGACGACGTGCGGGGGCCGGCCGGCCGCGTCGTGCCGGAGCGCATCCTCACCAAGGCGCCGACCGCCGAGCTGAAGCCCAACCAGACCGACCAGGACACCCTGCCGCCCTACGACGCCCTCGACGACATCCTGCAATGCCTGGTGGAGCTCGACCTCGGCATCCCCGAGATCGTCGCCCGCGGCCACGCGCCGGAGACGGTGAACAAGGTGTGGCGCATGCTGCACCTGTCCGAATACAAGCGCCGCCAGGCCGCGCCCGGCGTGAAGATCACCCGCCGCATCTTCAACCGCGACCGCCGCTATCCCATCACCAACGGCTTCACCAGCGTGGTGTGACGGTCGGCCGGGGGGAGGAGGGGTGCGCGGGCGGGCGGCCGACCTGATGCCGGCCCTCCTTCTACGGACGATGCCGCCCTGTCCCGTCGCGGCGGAATTAGCCGCTCGTTAACCCCGTCCGCGGTTGCATGGGGTCATACGGTCGACGATGCCCGAGAACGCGACAGGACCACGGTGAACGGCAAGGCGACATCGCCGCGGCCCCGGCCGCCGGCCACGCAGGCGCAGGCCCGCGGCGCCCCGCTGGCGCCCCCGACGGCGCCGGCGCCGGTGTGCGCGCCGTCGTCCGGCCCCGGCGAGGGGGTCGACGCCGGCGACATGGACTACCTGTTCGCCGACGGCCGCGCCGATGCCGCCCATGAACTCGGCGACGCCCTGGCGCAGAGCCGGCTGGCCGGCCTGGGCCACGACAGCGTGCGCGCCATGCTTGCCCGCAAGCTGTGCCGGCTGCTGCCCGACCTGCCGCCGGACGGGCGCGAGACGGTGACCGGCGTCGCCTTCCGCGCGCTGGAGCGGCTCGCCAACGACCACGTCACCCAGGTCCGCGCCGCGCTGGCGACCGCCATCAAGGACGTGGCCTGCGCGCCGCCGGCGGTCGCCCGGCGGCTCGCCCACGACGTCGAGCGCTGCGTCGCCGAGCCGATCCTGCACCGCTGCGCCACCCTGACCGACGACGACCTGCTGGCGGTGATCGCCAGCCAGCCGGCGGCCTGGCGGCTCGCCGCCATCGCCGGACGGCGCACCGTCAGCGGACCGGTGTCGGAGGCCATCGCCGCCACCGGGGACGGGGCCGCCGCCGGCGTCCTGCTCGACAACGACGGCGCGATCATCCCCGAGCCGGCGCTGGAACGGCTGGTCGAAGCCTCGGCGGAGCAGCGGTTCCTCCAGGCGGGGCTGGCCCGGCGCGCCGCCCTGCCGCGGCGGCTGGCGCTGCGGCTGGCCGGCTTCGTCGACCGGTCGGTGCTCGACCTGCTGCGGCGGCGGCCCGACTTCGACGATGCCACCGTCGCCGAGATCGCCGCCACGGTGCGGCGCCGCGTCGACTGGGTCGCCGTCCGCGACCCCGCGGAGGACGAGGCGGCGCGCGCCGCCCGCCTGCTGCGCGGCGGCGCGCTCGACGAGACGGCCATCGGCGACGCCCTGTCGTGGAACGAGGTGCCCTTCGTGCGCGCCGCCCTGGCCCTGCGCGCGGCGGTCGCCCCGGACGTCGTCGACGGCATCCTCGCTTCGGGCGACGCACGGGCGGTGACGGCGCTGGTGTGGCGGGCCGGCTTCGGCATGCGCTGCGCCATGCAGATCCAGGCGCGCGCCGCCGGCCTGTCGCCGCGGGACATGCTGAACGCCCGCGGCGGCACCGATTTCCCGCTCACCCCGGCGGAGATGGCGCGCCACCTCGCGCGCTTCGGGGTGAGGGGAGGCTGAGGCCTACCAGACCGTCCGGTCGCTGTCGGGATCGCGCAGCTGCGGCGGCGTGACGATGGGTTCGCCCTGCGCGTTGGCGAAGTCGATCAGGGGCTGGCGGCGGACCTCCAGGCAGGCGGCGCGCTTGGCGGCGACCGCCGCGTCGTCCTCGGTGCCGCCGAACAGGCCGGCGATCCAGGGCACGGACCGTTCGCCGTCGGGGATCGCGATCTGGACGAAGTTCATCAGCGGCCGGCACAGCTCGGCGGTCAGCGGCGCCGTCGCGTCGACGATCGGCGCTTGGCGCAGCGATGTCCGGTAGTCCTCGACGGTCTGCGCCGACGCCGGGCCGGACGCCAGCGCGGCCACGGCCATGACGGGTGCGAAAACCTGCAATGTTGCAAGTGCGAAGCGGCGCATGCGGTGCTCCCCTGGATCGCCGGTGTTTGTGCGACGAACAAAGACTTGACACGGACGCGCCGATTTCCGGAATCCGCGATGCGTTCCGGTTTCGTGCGCCCCGTTGCCCTTGCCCTTCGTGTGGATTCGCGCTACGAACCCGCGACGAATTCTAAGGGCGCTGGACCCCTAAGGAAAGAAAATCCACCCGGTTCGGACCCCCGCTGTATGGGGGTGCTCATGCTCAGGGAACGCTCCATGGCACGCAAGAAGATCGCGCTCGTCGGTGCCGGCCAGATCGGCGGCACGCTGGCCCTCCTGGCCGGCCTCAAGGAATTGGGCGACGTCGTCCTGTTCGACATCGCCGAGGGCATGCCGGAAGGCAAGGCGCTCGACCTGGCCGAGACGGCGCCGGTCGAGGGCTTCAACGCCAAGCTGTCCGGCGGCAACGACTACTCGGTGATCGCCGGTGCCGACGTGGTGATCGTCACCGCCGGCGTGCCGCGCAAGCCGGGGATGAGCCGCGACGACCTGATCGGCATCAACACCGGGGTCTGCCAGACCGTCGGCGAGGCGATCAAGGCGCACTGCCCCAACGCCTTCGTCATCGTCATCACCAACCCGCTCGACGTCATGGTGTGGGTGCTCCAGCAGGCCTCCGGGCTGCCGCCGGAGAAGGTGGTCGGCATGGCCGGCGTGCTCGACAGCGCCCGCTTCCGCTACTTCCTGGCCGACGAGTTCGACGTGTCCGTCGAGGACGTCACCGCCTTCGTGCTGGGCGGCCACGGCGACACCATGGTTCCGCTGGTCCGCTACTCCACCGTCGCCGGCATCCCGCTGCCCGACCTGGTGAAGATGGGCTGGACCACCCAGGAGCGGCTGGACGCCATCGTCCAGCGCACCCGCGACGGCGGTGCGGAGATCGTCAAGCTGCTGAAGACCGGCTCGGCCTTCTACGCCCCGGCGGCGTCGGCCATCACGATGGCCGAGAGCTATCTCAAGGACCAGCGCCGGCTGCTGCCGTGCGCCGCCTACCTGACCGGCCAGTACGGGGTCGACGACCTGTACGTGGGCGTCCCGGTCATCATCGGTGAGAACGGTGTCGAAAAGATCGTCGAGATCGAGATGGACGCCGAAGAGAAGAAGATGTTCGACCACTCCGTCGATGCTGTGAAGCAGCTCGTCGCCGTGGTGAAGAAGCAGCAGGCAGACAAGGCCGCCTCGTAAGAGGCGGCCTTTTTTGCCGAACGGGGCCTGCTCGCGCCGCTCGGGACGGACGGTTGAACGCGCCGCCCGAGGTGGTAAAGTACCGCCGGCCGCACGCCGGAGGGGATAAACCCTCCGGCCGAGACGGCCGAAGCTTCCGACGCGTCAGCCCTGCGTCCGCCCATCGTCAGCCGATCAAATTCAGATGGACGCCCGATGAACATCCATGAGTACCAGGCCAAGGGCCTGCTGAAGAAGTACGGCGTCGCGGTGCCCCGCGGCGGCGTCGCCTACACGCCCCAGGAGGCCGAGACCGTCGCCCGCGAGCTGGGCGGCCCGGTCTGGGTCGTCAAGTCGCAGATCCACGCCGGCGGCCGCGGCGCCGGACGGTTCAAGGACAACCCCCAGGGCAAGGGCGGCGTGCGCGTCGTCAAGTCGGTCGAGGAGGTCGGCGAGAACGCCGGCGCCATGCTGGGGCAGATCCTGGTCACCAAGCAGACCGGCCCCGAGGGCAAGGAAGTCAAGCGCATCTACGTCGAGGAAGGCGCCGACATCAAGCGCGAGCTGTACCTCGGCATGCTGATCGACCGCGCCACCGGCCGGGTCACCGTCATCGCCTCCACCGAGGGCGGGATGGAGATCGAGGAGGTCGCGGCCGAGCACCCGGAGAAGATCATCAAGGTCGCCATCGACCCGGTCACCGGCATCCAGGGCTACCACTGCCGCAAGGTCGCCTTCGGGCTCGGCCTCGAGGGCAAGCAGGTGGGCGCCGCCACTAAGTTCCTGATCGGCATGTACCAGGCGTTCGTCGAGCTGGACTGCTCCATCGTCGAGATCAACCCGCTGATCGTCACCGGCTCGGGCGAGGTCCTGGCGCTCGACGCCAAGATGAACTTCGACGACAACGCGCTCTTCCGTCACAAGGACGTCGAGGAGCTGCGCGACGAGTCCGAGGAGGACCCGGCGGAGATCGAGGCGGCCAAGCACAGCCTCAACTACGTCAAGCTCGACGGCAACATCGGCTGCATGGTCAACGGCGCCGGCCTGGCGATGGCGACCATGGACATCATCAAGCTCTACGGCGGCGAGCCGGCGAACTTCCTGGACGTCGGCGGCGGCGCCACCAAGGAGCGCGTCACCGCGGCCTTCAAGCTGATCCTCTCCGACGCCAACGTCGAAGGCATCCTGGTCAACATCTTCGGCGGCATCATGCGCTGTGACGTGATCGCCGAGGGCGTGGTCGCCGCCGCCCGCGAGGTGCACCTGCACGTGCCGCTGGTGGTGCGCCTGGAGGGCACCAACGTCGATCTCGGCAAGAAGATCCTCGCCGAATCGGGCCTGCCGATCCTGTCGGCCGACAACCTGGCCGACGCCGCCGAAAAGGTCGTCAAGGCCGTGAAGGAGGCCAAGTAAGATGGCTGTTCTCGTCGATTCCAACACGAAGGTCATCTGCCAGGGCTTCACCGGCGCCCAGGGCACCTTCCACTCCGAGCAGGCGATCGCCTACGGCACCAAGATGGTCGGCGGCGTGACGCCGGGTAAGGGCGGCACCACCCACCTCGACCTGCCGGTGTTCGACACCGTCGCCGACGCCGTCGCCAAGACCGGCGCCAACGCGTCGGTCATCTACGTGCCGCCGCCGTTCGCCGCCGACGCGATCCTCGAGGCGATCGACGCCGAGATCCCGCTGGTGGTGTGCATCACCGAGGGCATCCCGGTGCTCGACATGGTGCGGGTGAAGCGGGCGCTGGCCAACTCCGGCACCCGTCTGATCGGCCCGAACTGCCCCGGCATCATCACCCCGGACGAGTGCAAGATCGGCATCATGCCGGGCCACATCCACAAGCGCGGCCGCATCGGCATTGTCTCCCGCTCCGGCACGCTTACCTATGAGGCGGTGGCCCAGACGACGGCGGCCGGCCTCGGCCAGACCACCTGCATCGGCATCGGCGGCGACCCGGTCAACGGCACCAACTTCGTGGACTGCCTGGAGCTGTTCCTGAAGGACCCGGAGACCGAGGGCATCATCATGATCGGCGAGATCGGCGGCGACGCCGAGGTCAAGGGCGCCGAGTTCGTCAAGGAGTCCAAGACCAAGAAGCCGGTCGTCGGCTTCATCGCCGGCCGCACCGCCCCGCCGGGCCGCCGCATGGGCCACGCCGGTGCGGTGATCTCGGGCGGCAACGACACCGCCGACTTCAAGATCGAGTTCATGAAGTCGGCCGGCATCGCCGTCGCCGACAGCCCGGCGAGCCTCGGCTCGACGATGCTGTCGATCATGAAGGGCTGACGGACCACGGGCGGCCGGAGGCGGGGCGGGCGACCACCGCCGCCGCCGGCCTGCCATGCGCCGGACGCCCCTGAATCCCGTGAACCGGGGTTCGGGGGCGTTCGTATCAACGAAGGGGCCGAACGGTCCCGCGATAACAACCTCGGACGCTAGGGAACGCGCGGCGCACGCCCGCGGCGAAGACGATGTCGGTGAATCTGGAGAAGTCCTCGTTCCTGTTCGGCTCGAACGCCAGCTACGTGGCCGAGCTCTATGCCCGCTTCCTGCAGGACCCCAACGCGGTCGACCAGAGCTGGAGCGGCTTCTTCAAGGAGCTGGACGACGACACCCGCGAGGTGCTCGACGAGCTGCGCGGCGCGTCCTGGACCCTGCGCGACGGCAACGGCGCCAACGGCGCCGACGACGTGGTGGCGGCCTCCCTGGCCGAGCCGGCCGTCCCGGCGCCGGGTGCGGGGCCGATGTTCGCCCACACCCAGGCGGTGTTCGGCGGCGTCAGCCACGACCAGCTCCGCCAGGCCGTGCTCGACAGCATCCGCGCCCTGATGCTGATCCGCGTCTACCGCGTGCGCGGCCACATGAACGCGCATTTCGATCCGCTCAACCTGGAAAAGCGCCAGCCCCATCCCGAGCTGGATCCGGCGACCTACGGCTTCGGCCCCAACGACTACGACCGGCCGATCTTCCTGAACTACTCGCTGGGGCTGGAGACGGCGACGCTGCGCCAGATCCTCGACGTGCTGCAGAAGACCTACTGCGGCAACATCGGCGTCGAGTTCATGCACATCCAGTCGCCGGACCAGAAGGCGTGGATCCAGGAGCGCATCGAGGGGGCGCGCAACCAGACCGACTTCACCGTCAACGGCAAGCGCGCCATCCTGGAGCGCCTGACCGCCGCCGAGTGCTTCGAGAAGTTCCTTCAGATGAAGTACACCGGCACCAAGCGCTTCGGCCTGGAGGGCGGTGAGTCGCTGATCCCGGCGCTCGAGCAGATCCTCAAGCGCGGCGGCCAGCTCGGCCTGCGCGAGGTGGCGCTGGGCATGGCCCACCGCGGCCGCCTCAACGTGCTCGGCAACTTCATGGGCAAGCGCTTCGCTGCGATCTTCTCCGAGTTCCAGGGCAACCCCTCGGCGCCGGAGAACGTGCAGGGCTCGGGCGACGTGAAGTACCATCTCGGCACCTCGTCCGACCGCGACTTCAACGGCAACGTCGTCCACCTCTCGCTGACCGCCAACCCGTCGCACCTGGAGTGGGTCAACCCGGTGGTGCTGGGCAAGGTGCGCGCCAAGCAGATGCAGCGCCGCGACGACGAGCGCGACCAGGTCTGCGGCCTGCTGCTGCACGGCGACGCCGCCTTCGCCGGCCAGGGCATCGTCGCCGAGACGCTCGGCCTGTCGGAGCTGCGCGGCTACCGCACCGGCGGCACGATCCACTTCATCATCAACAACCAGATCGGCTTCACCACCAACCCGCACTTCTCGCGCTCGGGCATCTACTGCTCCGACATGGCGAAGATCGTGCAGGCGCCGATCTTCCACGTGAACGGCGACGATCCCGAGGCGGTGGTGCACGTCAGCCGCATCGCCATCGAGTTCCGCCAGCGCTTCAAGAAGGACGTGGTGGTCGACATGGTGTGCTACCGCCGCCACGGCCACAACGAGGGCGACGAGCCGGGCTTCACCCAGCCGATCATGTACAAGGTGATCCGCCAGCACCCGACGACGCGCGACCTCTACGCCCGCCAGCTCGTCGCCGAGAGCGTCATCACCGAGGGCGAGGGCGAGCAGATCGTCCAGGACTTCATGAAGAAGCTGGACGAGGAGTTCGAGTCCTCGACCTCCTTCAAGCCCAACAAGGCCGACTGGCTGGAGGGCAAGTGGCTCGGCATCGAGGGCGCCACCTCCGACGAGGACCTGCGCGGCAAGACCGACGTCGCCATGGACCTGCTGAAGGAGGTCGGCCTCAAGCTCTGCGAGGTGCCGGACGGCTTCCGCATCAATTCCAAGATCGCCCGCCAGCTCGAGGCCAAGCGCAAGGCCATCGAGACCGGCGGCCCCATCGACTGGGCGACGGCCGAGGCGCTGGCCTACGGCACCCTGCTGGTCGAGGGCACGCCGGTCCGCCTGTCCGGCCAGGACTCCGGCCGCGGCACCTTCTCGCACCGCCACGCCGTGGTCTACGACCAGGAGACCGAGGACAAGTTCGTCGCCCTGAACCACCTGCGCCCCGGCCAGGCCCCGTTCGAGGTGCACGACAGCCCGCTTTCCGAGGCCGCGGTGCTGGGCTTCGAGTACGGCTACTCGCTGGCCGAGCCGCACGCCCTGGTGCTGTGGGAGGCGCAGTTCGGCGACTTCGCCAACACCGCCCAGACCATCATCGACCAGTTCATCAGCTCCGGCGAGTCGAAGTGGCTGCGCATGTGCGGCCTGGTCATGCTGCTGCCGCACGGCTACGAGGGGCAGGGGCCGGAGCACTCGTCGGCGCGGCCCGAGCGCTTCCTGCAGATGTCGGCCGAGGACAACTGGCAGATCTGCAACGTCACCACGCCGGCGAACCTGTTCCACGTGTTCCGCCGCCAGATCCGCCGCAACGTCCGCAAGCCGCTGGTGCTGTTCACGCCGAAGTCGCTGCTGCGCCACAAGCTGTGCGTGTCGGACCTGACCGAGATGGCGGAAGGCTCCTCGTTCCTGCGGGTCATCCCGGAGACCGGCACCGACCTGGTGGCGGGCGACAAGGTCCGCCGCGTCGTCGTCTGCACCGGCAAGGTCTACTACGACCTGCTGCAGGAGCGCATGGCGCGCAACGTCAAGGACGTCGCCATCGTCCGCACCGAGCAGCTCTACCCGTTCCCCGCCAAGGGGCTGGCCGCGGAGTTCGCCAAGTACCCGAACGCCGAGGTCGTCTGGTGCCAGGAGGAGCCGGAGAACCAGGGCGCCTGGTTCTTCATGGACCGTCGCATCGAGGCCTGCCTCGCCGGCATCGGCCACACCGCCAAGCGGCCGGTCTATGTCGGCCGCCCCGCCAGCGCCTCGCCGGCCTCCGGCCTCCTGAAGCGGCACAACCAGGAACAGGCGAAGCTCGTCGACGAGGCGCTGACGGTCCGCTGACGGCACGCCAGGGAAAGAACAAGAAGGACGCGAGAGAGGACAATGGCTACGGAAATCAAGGTTCCCACCCTGGGTGAGTCGGTCTCCGAGGCGACCGTCGCCCGCTGGCTGAAGAAGGTCGGCGACTCGGTCGGCGCCGATGAGCCGCTGGTCGAGCTGGAGACCGACAAGGTGACCCTGGAGGTGCCCGCCCCGGGCGCCGGGACCTTGGCCGAGATCATCGCCGCCGAGGGCGCCAACGTCGGCGTCGACGCCGTGCTCGGCATCATCGCCGACGGCGCCGCCGCGCCCTCGGAGGTGGCCAAGCCGATCCAGGCGAAGCCGGCTCCCGCCGCCGCTCCGGCGCCGGCCGCCGCTCCCGCTCCCGCTGCCGCCCCCGCCGCCGGGGTCATGCCGTCGGCCCAGAAGATGATCGCCGATCAGGGGCTGAACGCCGCCGACATCGCCGGCACCGGCAAGGGCGGGCGCGTCACCAAGGGCGACGTCATCGACCACGTGGAGAAGCCGGCCGCACCCAAGGCCGCGCCCGCCGCCGCTCCGGCCGCGCCGCAGAAGTACCAGTGGGCCGCCGGCACCCAGGGCGACCGTCCGCGCGCCGCCCAGGAGGAGCGCGTGCGCATGACGCGCCTGCGCCAGCGCATCGCCGAACGCCTGAAGGAGGCGCAGAACAGCGCCGCCATGCTCACCACCTTCAACGAGGTGGACATGAGCAACGTCATGGCCCTGCGCAACGAATACAAGGACTACTTCGAGAAGCGCCACAAGGTGCGCCTCGGCTTCATGTCCTTCTTCGTCAAGGCGGCGATCCAGGCGCTCAAGGAGATCCCGGCGGTGAACGCCGAGATCGACGGCACCGACCTGGTCTACAAGAACTATTACGACATCGGCGTCGCCGTCGGCACGCCGCAGGGCCTGGTGGTTCCCATCGTCCGCGACGCCGACAAGATGAGCTTCGCCCAGGTCGAGGCGAAGATCGGCGAGCTCGGCAAGAAGGGCCGCGACGGCAAGCTCTCCATGGACGAGCTGACGGGCGGCACCTTCACCATCTCCAACGGCGGCGTCTACGGCTCGCTGATGTCGACGCCGATCATCAACCCGCCGCAGTCGGCCATCCTCGGCATGCACAAGACCATGGAGCGCGCCGTGGTGATCGACGGCAAGGTCGAGGTGCGGCCGATGATGTACCTGGCGCTGTCCTACGATCACCGCATCATCGACGGCAAGGAGGCGGTCACCTTCCTCGTCCGCCTCAAGGAGTGCATCGAGGACCCGCGGCGCCTGCTGCTGGACGTCTGATACCGCCGGGCACCCCATCTCGCTGCCCTTTGGCAGGGGCGAGGCGGATGGGGTGGGGCGGGCGGTGCGACCGGCACCGCGCGGCAACGGGGCGCCGGCCGACGGGCCGGCGCCCCGCCTTTTGCGTGCCACGGCGGGCGTGGCGGTGCGCGCCCGGTTCCGTTATGGTCGGCCGACACCAAGCGCAGCCTGTTGGTGCGGAGCCCGCATGCCGTTCACCTGGTCCAGAGACGCCAGCCGCGCCATCGTCTCCCTCGGCACGTTTCTGATCGCCTTGATCAGCATGCTCGGCGCCGCCGAGATCTATCTGGAACACCAGAGGACCGTCGAGGCGGCCTATTCCCGCCTCGAGAACCTGGCGCGCATCGTCGACGAGGGCATATCCGGGCGGATGCGCGCCGTCGACCTGATGCTGCAGGACGTCGGGCGCGAGTCCGGAACGGCCCGCTCCGCGGCCGGCGAGGGGGCCCTGGTCGCCTACATGAAGGCCCGCGCCGCCTCCTTCGAGGAGGTGCGCAACCTCTCGGTCACCGACCGCACCGGCGTGATCGCCCACACCACCCTTCCCGAGATCAAGGGGTTCGATGCCCGCGAACGGCCCTATTACCGGGAGCCGCTGAACGCCGGAGACCGTGACCGCCTGTTCGTCATCGGACCGATGAAGGCCAGCACGGGAGCGGTGTTCATCTTCGCCTCGCGCGCCAAGGAGACGGCGGACGGTCGGTGGGACGGCGTCGTCGTGGCGAGCCTGCCGCCGGCCTATTTCGCGTCGATCCTGGAGACGATCCGTCCGCAGGACGACGGTTTCGCCGCCCTGATGACGGCCGACGGCACCATCGTCGCCGGCGCTCCCGACCAGGACCGTTACCTCGGCGTGAAGGTCGGTCCCGGCAGCGGCTTTGCCGATCACCTGGCGTCGGGACAGCGGATGACCCGCGCCTATGCGGACCTGAAGCCCCTGGACCCGCACAGCCGGTTCGTCGTGACGCGCTCGACCGCGGTTCCCGAATTGCTGGTCGCCGTCGGCCTGAGCACCGACACGGCGCTCGCCGGGTGGCGCCGCCACGCCGTCGTCAAGGGCACGGTGCTGGCGACGCTCGCGGTGTTCATGGCGGTCGTGCTGCGTCTGTTCTTCAAGCGCGAGCGGGACCTGCGGGTCCAGCGCAACTTCGCCACCAACCTGATCGAGTCCGCCAACGCCATGGTGGTCGGGCTCGACCGCGAGGGGGCCATCATCGTCTTCAACGGGGCGGCCGAAGCGCTGAGCGGCTACCGCAAGGACGAGGTGCTCGGCCGTTCCTGGTTCGAGACCCTGATGCCGCGCGACCGCTTCCCCGACGGCGACGAGCCGTTCTTCGACGCGATCCGCCAGGGGCGGCCGGGGCTGCAGCGGTTCGAAGGCCCGATCCTGACCCGGGGCGGCGCGGAGCGGATCATCGCCTGGCAGATCTCCTGGACGCCGACGGGCCGCCTCGCCTCGCTGTTCTTCGGGATGGACATGACCGACCGCCTGGCGGTGGAGCGGGAACTGCTGGAGAGCCAGAGGTTCCTCAAGGCGGTCACCGACAACACCCCGGGCATGGTCGGCTACTGGGACGCCGACCTGCGCTGCCGCTTCGCCAACCGCGCCTATCTCGAATGGTTCGGGAGGGACGCCGGCGCGATCCTCGGCCGTTCGATCCGGGATCTGCTGGGCGACCGCCTGTTCGCCCTCAACGAGCCGTACATCCGCGCCGCCCTGGCCGGCGAGCCGCAGGTCTTCGAGCGCACCCTGACCAAACCCGGCGGGGAGGTCGGCTACACCTGGGCCCACTACATCCCCGACGTCGACCGCGACAGCGGCCGGGTCGCCGGTTTCTTCGTGCTGGTCACCGACGTGACGGCGCTGAAGCTGGCGGAGGTGCGGCTCCAGGCGGTCAGCCGCCGCCTCGCCCTGGCGACCCGGGCCGGCGGGATCGGCGTGTGGGACTACGATCCCGGCAACGGCACGCTGGTCTGGGACGACCGCATGTTCGCCCTCTACGGCGTGGCGCCGGTGGACGACCATGCGACCTACGCGCTGTGGCGCGCGCGCTGCCATCCCGACGACGTCGACCGGGTGGACGCCGAGTTCTCGGCGGCCCTGAACGGGGCGGGGGCCTTCGACACGGAGTTCCGCGTCGTCACCCCGGCCGGCGAGGTCCGCCACATCAAGGCCGCGGCGCTGCTGGAGAAGGATGCCGACAGCGCCACCGGGCGGATGGTCGGCGTCAACTACGACATCACGCCGCTGCGCGAGGGCGAGCGGGCGCTCGCCGAGGCCAAGGTGCGCGCCGAGCTGGCGAGCCGGGCCAAGAGCGAGTTCCTCGCCAACATGAGCCACGAGATCCGCACCCCCATGAACGCCATCATGGGGCTGTGCCACCTTCTCGCCGGCACCGGGATGGAGCCGCTGCAGCGGGACTACGTCGCCAAGATCGACTCCGCCGCCCGCTCGCTGCTGGGCATCATCAACGACATCCTCGACTTCTCGAAGGTCGAGGCCGGGCGCCTGGAGCTGGAACGCTCGCCCTTCCGGCTGGCCGATCTGATGGACGGCCTCGCCACCGTGATGTCGGTCAGCGCGGCGGCCAAGGACCTCGAACTGATCATCCGCGTCGATCCCGACGTGCCCGGCCATCTCCAGGGCGACCCGCTGCGGCTGCAGCAGATCCTCATCAACCTGACGGGAAACGCCATCAAGTTCACCAACGCCGGCGCGGTGGTGGTGCGCGTCCACCGCGCCGGCGGCGACGGCGACCGGGTCGTCCTGCGGTTCGAGGTCGCCGACACGGGCATCGGCATCGCCGCCGCCGATCGCGCCCGGCTGTTCGACGCCTTCTCCCAGGCCGACAGCTCCACCACCCGCCGCTTCGGCGGGTCCGGCCTCGGACTGGCGATCAGCAGGCGGCTCGTCGACCTGATGGGCGGCAGCATCGAGGTCGAGAGCGAGGAGGGGAAGGGCAGCACCTTCCGCTTCACCGTTCCCTTCGCGCCCGCCCCGCCGCAGGAATCGGTCCCGCCCGTCGCGGATCGCGGCCTCGACGTCCTCGTCGTCGACGATCACGACGGCGCCCGCGAGGCGCTCGCCGCCGCCGTTTCCGGGTTCGGCTGGCACGCGGAGTGCGTCGGCTCGGCCGAGGAGGCCCTGCCGCGGGTGTGGGAGCGCCGCGGCCGGTCCCGGCCCTACGACCTGCTGATCGTCGATTGGACCCTGCCCGGCATGGACGGTCTGACCCTCGGCCGGGCGGTCCGCGACGCCGACGGGCCGCTGCGCACGCCGATCGTCCTCACGGTGCCGGCGTTCCGCCGGGACGAGGTGACGAAGAGCCCTGACGCCGGCTGCGTGGACGCGATCCTGGTGAAGCCGCTCACCGCCTCGGCCCTGCTGAACGCGGTGTTGGCGGCCAGGGCGGCGCGGGAGAAGGGGACGGACTTCCTGGTCCGTGCCGCGGGGGCGGCCGAGTCCCGGGGCCCCGCGCTCGACGGCGTCCGGCTGCTGATGGTCGAGGACAACGCCATCAACCAGGAGGTGGCGCGGCGGATCCTCGAACGCGAAGGAGCGGAGGTCACGGTCGCCAACAACGGCGAGGAGGCCGTTGCCCTCCTCGCCGCCTCGCCCCGGCGCTTCGACGCCGTCCTCATGGACATCCAGATGCCGGTCATGGATGGCTACGAGGCGACCCGGCGCATCCGCCGCATGCCCGATCTGGCCGGGCTGCCCGTCATCGCGCTCACCGCCGGCGCCCTCGCCTCCGAGCGCCAGAGGGCGCAGGACGCCGGGATGGACGGCTTCGTCACCAAGCCGTTCGACGTCGCCACGATGATCCGCACCGTCCGCCACCATCTCGCCGGGGCGGCGCCGGGCGCCGCAGGCCCCGGTCCGGTGCCGCCGCCCGCCCCGTGGCCGGCCGTTTCCGGCATCGACGGGCGGCAGGCGTTCGACCGCCTGGGCGGCGACGCGGCCCTGTTCGGTGCCCTGCTCGCCGGTCTGGTGCGCGAGTTCGACGGCACCGTCGCCGCGGTCCGCGACCTCCTGGCGGCGGGCGATCCGGCGGCGGCGTTGCGGCGCCTGCACACCCTGCGCGGCGCGGCGGGCAACGTCGGCGCCGTGGCGGTCGCCGCCCTGGCCCTGGACGCGGAGGCGGCGATCCGGAGCGGCGACCGCGACGCCGTGGACGATCGCCTGGCGCGTCTCGACGGCGCGTCGGCATCCCTGTTCGCGGCGATCCGGACGGCAGGGGCCGCCGAGGCCTCCGGCGCCCGGCAAGCCGACGGTGCCGATCTGAGCGCCCTGCTCGACCGCCTCGACCGCCGCGCCATGGACGCGGTCGACCTGTTCGCCACCCTGCGCCCCGCCGTTGCCGCGGTGGCCGGCGCCGATCGGACGCACCGCATCGCCGACGCCGTCGACGGTCTGCGCTTCGCCGAGGCGGCGGCGCTGCTGCGCGAGGCGGTCGACGGGCTCACGACGCCGGCAGCGCGTCCCTGACGGGTGCCGCGTTCAGTGCCGGCGGGTCCTCGCGCAGCTCGGCGCGCAGGCAGTCCGCGAATTCCTGGACCAGCGGCGCCTCGGCTCGGGTGTCGGGCAGGCACAGGGAGTAGGTGTAGCGCAGCTCCGCCGCGCAGGGGCGCACCTCCACGCCGTTGGCCGACCAGGCCTTGGCGGCGAACGGCTCGAACAGGCCGATGCCGAGGCCGGCGGCGACCAGGCTGTAGGCGGTGTGGGAATGGGGCGTGGCGACCCGCCGGCGCAGCCGGACGCCGGCCTCCTCGAAGAGGTGGTCGATGCGGCTCCAGTCGATCGGCGTCGAGGGCAGCACGCCGACGAAGTCCTGCCCGTCGAAATCGGCCACCTCGATCACCGCCTTGGCGCACAGGGGATGGCCCGCCGGCAGGGCGCAGATGAAGCGGGCCTCGATCAGCGGCTCTTGGAGCACGCCGGGGACGTTGGCGAAGCTCACCGACATGGCGGCGTCGGCCTGGCGGGCCTGCAGGCTCTCCAGGATCTCGGTCGGGTGCAGGATCTCCAGGTTCACCGTCACCGCGGGGTGGCGGTCGAGGAAGCGGCGGATCGCCCCCGGCATCACCGAGGAGGAGAGGGCGGGCAGGGCGCAGACGGTGAGATGGCCGGTCTGGGCGCCGCGGATCTGCTCGGCCACCCGCTCCAGCTTCTCCATGCCGACGAACGAGCGCTCCACCGCGGTGTAGAAGCGCAGCCCCTCGGTGGTCGGCGTGAGGCGCCCGCCGCTGCGGCTGAACAGCCGGAAGCCGACGGCGTCCTCCAGGTCGGCGATCAGCCGGCTGGCCGAGGGCTGGGCGATCCGCAGCATCGCCGCCGCCCCGGTCACCGAACCCGTCAACATGGCCGCCCGGAACGCCTCGACCTGCCGGAACCGCATCGCCGTCCTCCCGCCGCCCATAGTATTTGCGCATGACGCGCTGGCAAAAAGCTATTTGACACTCTGCCTTGCGGCTTGTCATCGTTTTGTCGTCGAACATGCCTGAAGAGCCCGGCGCACGGGCCGCCATCGGGAGGCAAGGAACAGGGTAGAGAGACCGCGTGGAGCCTCGATCGAAGGACATGATCGGGCGGCTCGTGTCGTTCGACACGGTGTCGTCGCGTTCGAACCTGGCGCTCATCGACTGGGTTCGGGATTACCTGGACGGCTTCGGCGTCGCCAGCCGGCTCGTCCCCAACGAGGACGGCACCAAGGCGAACCTGTTCGCCACCATCGGCCCGCCGGCCGAGGGCGGGGTGGTGCTGTCGGCCCACACCGACGTGGTGCCGGTGGACGGCCAGCCCTGGGACACGGATCCCTTCGCGGTGGTCGAGCGCGACGGGCGGCTCTACGGCCGCGGCACCGCCGACATGAAGAGCTTTCCCGCGGTGGCCCTGGCGCTGCTGCCGGAGATGCGCGACGCCGGGCTGAAGCGGCCGATCCACCTGGCGCTGTCCTACGACGAGGAGGTCGGCTGCTTCGGCGCCCCGCACATGATCCGCCGCATGGTGGCGGAGCTGCCGCGCCCCGCCGCCGTGATCGTCGGCGAGCCGACCTCGATGCGCACGGTGATCGCCCACAAGGGCACCTACGCCCTGCGCACCACGGTGACCGGCCACGAGGCCCATTCGAGCCAGCTCGACCGCGGCGTCTCGGCGGTGATGACGGCGGCCCGGCTGGTGCGCTTCATCGCCGACATGACGGCGGAGAACGCGGCCAGCGCCGATCCCGACAGCCCGTTCGACCCGCCCTACACGACCCTGCACGTCGGCACCTTCTCCGGCGGCACGGCGCTCAACATCATCTCCCGCCACGCCGAGTTCCTGTGGGACATCCGTCCCGTCACCGGCGACGACTGGAGCCGCTACCTCGCCCGCTTCGAGACGTTCTGCCGTGACGAGGTGCTGCCGGAGATGCGGCGCGTGGCGCCGGGCTGCACCATCCGCACCGAGGTGCTGGCCGGCGCCCCCGGCCTGGCGCCCGAGCCCGACAGCGAGGCGGCGTCGCTGGTGCGCGCGCTCACGGGACGCAACGACACCGCGGTGGTGCCCTACGGCGCCGAGGCCGGGCAGTTCCAGGAGGCCGGCTTCTCCACCGTCATGTGCGGCCCCGGCTCCATCGACCAGGCCCATCAGCCCAACGAGTTCATCGAGACCGCCCAGGTCGCCGCGTGCGAACGATTCCTGCGCGGCCTCATCCAGCGCCTCGCGGCCTGACGGGAGGCGGTTCGCAACGACAAGAACCCGACGACCAACAGCAGGGGATCTCACGACATGACGCGCACGCCGCTTCTTCTCCGCTCCGCCGCCGCCGTCGCGCTGGCCGGCGCCCTCGCCGCCGCCGGCGGGGCCCAGGCGCAGACCCTGCGCTGGTCCTACCAGGGCGACGCCACCACGATGGACCCGGACGGTCTCAACGAGACCTTCACCCTGGGCTTCCAGGGCAACATCTACGAGCCGCTGGTCGGCTACGACAAGGACCTGAAGCTGGCGCCGCTGCTCGCCGAGTCGTGGGAGAACCCGGAGCCGACGAAGTGGGTCTTCCACCTGCGCAAGGGCGTCACCTTCCACAACGGCAACCCCTTCACCGCCGACGACGTGATCTTCTCGTGGAAGCGCTCGCTGACCGAGGGCTCCGACATGAAGGGGTACGGCGCCAAGGCGGAGGCGGTGAACAAGATCGACGACCACACGGTCGAGGTGATCACCAAGTCGCCCAACCCCATCCTGCCGCGCGAGTGGGTGTTCCTCTACATGATGGACAAGGAGTGGGCCGAGGCGAACAACACCACGGAATCCACCAACGTCAAGGGCTCCAACCAGGGCAACCACGCCAACATGCACGCCAACGGCACCGGGCCGTTCATGCTGGCGGAGCGGCAGCCCGACGTGAAGACGGTGCTGAAGCGCTTCCCCGACTACTGGGACAAGGGCATCAAGACCAACGTGCAGGAGGTGGTCTTCACGCCGGTGTCGCAGCCGGCCACCCGGGTGGCGGCGCTGCTGTCGGGCGAGATGGACATCATCCAGCCCGTGCCGGTGCAGGACTGGGACCGCCTGGAGAGCGCCCCCGGCGTCAGGCCGCTGACCGGCGCCGAGGCGCGCGCCGTCTTCATCGGCATGGACCAGGTCCGCGACGAGCTGCTCTACTCCGACGTCAAGGGCAAGAACCCGTTCAAGGACCCGCGGGTGCGCGAGGCGGTGGTGCGCGCCGTCGACATCAAGGCGATCAACCAGAAGATCATGCGCGGCGCCGCCCAGCCGCTGGGCTCGCTGATCGCGCCGCCGATCAACGGCTACGCCGAGAGCTTCGGCGCGCCCTACGCGCCGGACCCCGAGAAGTCGAAGAAGCTGCTGGCCGAGGCCGGCTATCCCGACGGCTTCACCGTCACCCTCGACTGCCCCAACGACCGCTACGTCAACGACGAGAAGGTCTGCCAGGCGGTGGCCGGCATGCTGGCCAAGGTCGGCATCAAGGTCGACCTGCTGGCGCAGACCAAGGGCAAGTATTTCGGCAAGGTGCTGGCCCAGGCGGGCTACGACACCTCCATGTACCTGCTGGGCTGGACCCCGTCCTCGATCGACGCCCACAACGCGCTGCTGAACCTGGCGGCCTGCCGCAACAAGGAGACCCAGGCCGGCCTCTTCAACCTCGGCGGCTATTGCAACCCGAAGGTGGACGAGCTGACCCAGAAGGTCGGCTCCGAGACCGACCAGGCCAAGCGCGACGCCATGATCAAGGAGGCGTTCACCATCGTCCATGACGAGTACGGCTACCTGCCGCTGCACGCCCAGCCCCTGTCCTGGGGCGTGCGCGACGGCGTCGAGGTGGTCCAGCGCGCCGACGACGTGCTCGACCTGCGCTCGGTGGTGGTGAAGTAAGTTCGGCCATCGAACCCCCCTCCTGACCTCCCCCCACTCGCGCGGGGGGAGGAAAGAGCCCTCCCCCGCGTGAGTGGGGGAGGGTTGGGTGGGGGGCCAACGCGGGAACGCCCCCATGCCCACCTTCATCCTCAAGCGTCTGCTGCAGTCGGTGCTGGTCATCCTGGCGGTGGCGCTGATCGCCTTCTCGCTGTTCCGCTACGTCGGCGATCCCATCAACGCCATGGTCGGCCAGGACACCACCCTGGAGCAGCGCGAGGCGCTGAAGGAGCGGCTCGGCCTCAACGACCCGTTCCTCGTCCAGTACGGCCGCTTCGTGGTGAACGCGGCGCAGGGCGAGTTCGGCATGTCCTACCGCCACCGCCGGCCGGTCGGCGAGCTGCTGGCCGAGCGGCTGCCGGCGACCCTGGAGCTCTCCATCGTCTCCATGGTGATGGCGCTGGCGCTCGGCGTGCCCATGGGGGTCTACACCGCGCTGAAGCGGCACGGCGTGGTGGCCAAGACCTTCATGACGGTGTCGCTGGTCGGCGTGTCGCTGCCGACCTTCCTGATCGGCATCCTGCTGATCCTGGTGTTCGGCGTGTGGCTGCGCTGGCTGCCCACCTTCGGGCGCGGCGAGGTGGTCGATCTCGGCGGCTGGACCACCGGGCTGCTCACCCGCTCCGGGCTGGAGGCGCTGATCCTGCCGGCGATCACCCTCGCGCTGTTCCAGATGACGCTCATCATGCGCCTCGTGCGTTCGGAGATGCTGGAGGTGCTGCGCACCGACTTCATCAAGTTCGCCCGCGCCCGCGGCCTGCCGGACCGGCTGGTCAACTTCCGCCACGCCCTGAAGAACACGCTGGTGCCGGTCATCACCATCACCGGCCTGCAGCTCGGCTCGATCATCGCCTTCGCCATCATCACCGAGAGCGTCTTCCAGTGGCCGGGCATGGGGCTGCTGTTCATCCAGGCGATCCACACCGTCGACATCCCGGTGATGGCGGCGTACCTGTGCCTGATCGCCTTCTTCTTCGTCGTCATCAACCTGATCGTCGACCTGCTGTACTTCGCGGTCGATCCCCGGCTGCGGGTCGGCCGGGCGCACGGCTGAAGGAGAGGGAACCATGGCCGACCTGCGCATGACCGCCTGGGCCGCCGGCGTCGCCGACAGCGACCTCTGGCACAGCTTCAAGTCGTCCCCCGTCACCGTCGCCTCGGCGGTGCTGGCGCTGGTGCTGGTGGCGGCGGCGCTGGCGGCCCCCTGGATCGCCCCGCACAACCCCTTCGACCTGGCGTCGCTCGACATCATGAACGCCAACCTGCCGCCGGTGTGGGAGGCGGACGGCGATGCCGCGTTCCCGCTGGGCACCGACGACCAGGGGCGCGACGTGCTCTCGGCGATCCTCTACGGCTCGCGCATCTCGCTGCTGGTGGGCTTCGCCTCGGTGGTGTTCTCGGTGGTGCTGGGGGTCGGGCTGGGGCTGGTCAGCGGCTACGTCGGCGGGCGGGTCGACGCCGTCATCATGCGCGTCGCCGACGTCCAGCTCTCCTTCCCGGCGATCCTCATCGCCCTGCTCATCGACGGCGTGGCGCGCGGCCTGCTGCCGCGCCACATGCACGAGGACATGGCGCTGTACGTGCTGGTCTTCGCCATCGGCATCTCCGGCTGGGTGCAGTACGCCCGCACCGTGCGCGGCGCCGCCATGGTCGAGGGCCGCAAGGAGTACGTGCAGGCCGCCCGCATCATCGGCATCGGTCCGGCCACCATCCTGTGGCGCCACATCCTGCCCAACGTCATGGGGCCGGTGCTGGTGATCGCCACCATCCACCTGGCGCTCGCCATCATCACCGAGGCGACCCTGTCCTTCCTCGGCGTCGGCCTGCCGCCGACCACGCCGTCGCTCGGCACCCTGATCCGCATCGGCAACGACTACCTGTTCTCCGGCGAATGGTGGATCTCCATCTTCCCCGGCATCGTGCTGGTCCTCCTGGTGCTGTCGGTCAACCTTCTGGGCGACTGGCTGCGCGACGCCCTCAACCCGAAGCTACGCTGAGGTGCCGCCGATGCCATCCCCCGCCCTGCTCGACATCGCCGACCTGCGGGTCGAGTTCCCCAGCCGCCGCGGCGTCTTCGTCGCCGTCGACGGCGTCACCCTGGCGGTCCGCCCCGGCGAGATCCTCGGTGTGGTCGGCGAGTCCGGGGCCGGCAAGTCGACCATCGGCAACGCCGTGATCGGCCTGCTGGAGCCGCCCGGGCGCATCGGCGCCGGCGCCATCCGCCTCGACGGCCGGCGCATCGACGACCTGAGCGAGGCCGAGAAGCGGCGCATCCGCGGCCGCCGCATCGGCATGATCTTCCAGGACCCGCTGACCTCGCTCGATCCGCTGCAGACCATCGAGAGCCAGCTCGTCGAGACGATCCGCCTGCACCTCGGCCTCGACGCCAAGGCGGCGGCGGGGCGCGCCGTCGACCTGCTGCGCCGGGTCGGCATCCCCGAGCCGGAGCTGCGGGTCAAGCAGTACCCCCACCAGTTCTCCGGCGGCATGCGCCAGCGGGTCGTCATCGCGCTGGCGCTGTGCGCCGAGCCCGAGGTGGTGGTGGCCGACGAGCCGACCACCGCGCTGGACGTCTCGATCCAGGCGCAGATCCTCGACCTGCTGAAGCGCCTGTGCCGGGAGCGCAAGGTCGGCATGATCGTCATCACCCACGACATGGGGGTGATCGCCGAGATCACCGACCGGGTCGCCGTGATGTACCGCGGCCGGCTGGTGGAGGAGGGGCCGACCGCCAAGATCCTCGGCGACCCCGACCACGCGTACACCCGCGCCCTGATCGGCGCCGTGCCGCGCCCGGACGTACGCCTGGAGCGATTCCCGTACGTCGACTACATCGAGGGCATCGCCGCCCGCCCGCCGGCCATCGACCTGCGCGACCACTGGCTGGGCAAGGCCCGCGACTTCGGCGCCAAGGGGGACGGGCCGCTGCTGGCGGTCGAGGACCTCGGCATCCGCTTCGTCATGAACAACGCGTGGCTGGAGCGCAACCGCCGCTACCTCGACGCGGTGAAGGGCGTCGACTTCGCCATCCGGCCGGGCGAGACCTTCGGCCTGGTGGGAGAGAGCGGCAGCGGCAAGTCGACGGTGGCGCGCCTGATCACCGGCCTCTACCGCCCGGCCGCGGGGCGGGTGCTGTTCGACGGCACCGACCTGACGGCGATCCGCCGCGACCGCGACCTCAACCCGTTCCGCCGGCAGATCCAGATGATCTTCCAGGACCCCTACTCGTCCTTGAACCCGCGCATGCGGGTGCTCGACATCGTCGCCGAGCCGATCCGCTTCCACCGCCTCGCCGGCAGCCGGGCCGAGGTGGAGCGCATCGTGCGCGACCTGCTCGACCATGTCGGCCTGGGGGCGAAGGCGGCGGAGAAGTTCCCGCACGAGTTCTCCGGCGGCCAGCGTCAGCGCATCTGCATCGCCCGCGCGCTCGCCACCCGGCCGCGCTTCCTGGTGTGCGACGAGCCGACCTCGGCGCTCGACGTCTCGATCCAGGCGCAGATCCTCAACCTGCTGAAGGACCTGCAGGACGAGCTGGGGCTGACCATGCTGTTCATCAGCCACGACCTGCCGGTGATCCGCCAGATGTGCGACCGGGTCGGCGTGATGCGCCACGGACAGCTTCTCGAGGTGGCGGCCACCGAGGACCTGTTCGAACGCCCGCAGCATCCCTACACCCGCGAGCTGCTGACCCTGATGCCCCATTTCGGCGGCCTGACGGAAAAGGCGCGCGACGTGGGTTAGGGCGGTGGCCGCCGCGGACCCCCACCCAACCCTCCCCCACTGCGCGGGGGAGGGCTCTTTCCTCCCCCCGCGAAGTGGGGGGAGGTCAGGAGGGGGGACCGGCGCGACCGCTCTCACACCATCCACTGGAGATCCTGAGACATGCTGTTCCGCGGAGGACGCATCTTCGACGGCCGCCGGGCCCTCGACGACGGCTTCGCCGTCCTGCTCGACGGCGCCCGCATCGCCCGGGTGGCGCCGGCGGCGGAGTTCGCCGGCTACGCCGGGCCGGTGGTCGACACCACGGGCCGCACCCTGCTGCCCGGCCTGATCGACTGCCACGTCCATCTCTGCTACGTCGGCAGCCCGGACCCGCGCGGCACCATGCAGAAGATGTCGACCGGCCAGCTCGTCCTGACCATGCTGGCCAACGCCCAGAAGACCTTGGCCGGCGGTGTCACGGCGGTGCGCGACTGCGGCGGCAAGGACCACCTGGAGTTCGCCGTGCGCGACGCGGTGGAGCAGGGCACCTTCCGCGGTCCGACCATCCGCGCGGCGGGGCGCATGATCTGCATGACCGGCGGCCACGGCAACACCCTGGCCCGGGTCGCCGACGGCTGCGACGAGGTGGTCAAGGCGGTGCGCGAGCAGGTGCACGCCGGCTGCGACCTCGTCAAGATCATGGCGACCGGCGGGGTCATGACCCCCGGCGTCGACCCGCGCGACGCCCACTACACCGCCGAGGAGATGAAGGCCGGCGTGCACGAGGCCAAGCGCTTCCGCCGCAAGACCGCCAGCCACGCCCAGGGCACCGAGGGCATCCTCAACGCCGTGCGCGCCGGCATCGATTCCATCGAGCACGGCATCTACATGGACGAGCGCTGTCTGGAGGAGATGCTGGCCGCCGGCACGTTCCTGGTGCCCACCGTGTCGGCCGTGCAGAACATCGTCGGCAACGCCGCCTCCGGCGCCATCCCGCCCTACGTCGTGGAGAAGGCCCGCGCCGTCGCCGAGCACCACCGCGAGTCCTTCCGCATGTACCACCGCGCCGGCGGCCCCATCGCCATGGGCACCGACGCCGGCACCCCCTTCAACCGCCACGGCGAGAACGCCCAGGAGCTGGCCTGGATGGTGGAGTGGGGCATGAGCCCGGCCGAGGCGCTGGTCGCCGGCACGGCACGCGGCGCCGAGCTCATGGGGCTGGAGGACCGCGGCGTCCTGATCGACGGCGCCGCCGCCGACCTGCTGCTGGTGCGCGGCAACCCCATGGAGGAGATTGCCGCCGCCGCCGATCCGGCCAATCATGTCGCCGTCTACAAGAACGGCGCGCCCTACGCTTTGCTGTGAAAGGCCCTTCGATGACCGCCTCCCTTCCCGTCGACGCCGTGCTCGCCCCCGTCCTGGCAGAGGTCGACCGCGCGTTCGAGGATTCCGTCGGCCGCCTCTGCGACCTGCTGCGCATCCCCAGCGTCTCCACCAAGCCCGAGCACGCGCCGGACGTGCGCCGCGCCGCCGCGTGGCTGCGCGGCGAGCTGGCCGGCCTCGGCTTCGAGGCCTCGGTGCGCGACACCGCGGGGCACCCCATGGTGGTCGCCCACCATCCCGGCCCCGGCACGGCCGGCGGCCCGCACCTCCTCTACTACGGCCACTACGACGTGCAGCCGGCCGAGCCGCTGGAGCTGTGGAACAGCCCGCCCTTCGAGCCGGCCATCGTCGAGGCGCAGCACGGCCGCCGCCTCGTCGCCCGCGGCGCGGTGGACGACAAGGGCCAGGTGATGACCTTCCTGGAGGCCTTCCGCGCCTGGCACGCGGTCCACGGCACCCTGCCGGTGCGGGTCAGCGTGCTCCTCGAGGGCGAGGAGGAGACCGGCAGCCCCAGCCTCGTGCCGTTCCTGAAGGCGAACGCCGCGGAGCTGAAGGCCGACGTCTGCGTCATCACCGACACCAACTCCTGGGACATCGAGACGCCGGCCATCACCACCCGGCTGCGCGGCCTGCTCTACGTCGAGGCGACCCTGCACGGGCCGAGCCACGACCTGCATTCCGGCCTGTTCGGCGGCGCCGTGCTCAACCCGATCAACGCGTTGACCCGCATCCTCGGGCAGATCCACGACGACCAGGGGCGGGTGCGGTTCCCCGGCTTCTACGACGACGTCGGCGAGCCCTCGGCCGAGGAGCTGGCGATGTGGCGGGAGCTCGGCTTCGACGAGGCGGCCTTCCTCAACGGCGTCGGCCTCAGCGCGCCGGCCGGCGAGGCCGGGCGTTCGCTGCCCGAGCGGCTGTGGTCGCGGCCGACCTGCGACATCAACGGCATCTGGGGCGGCTACACCGGCGAGGGCGCCAAGACGGTGATCGCCGCCAAGGCCACCGCCAAGTTCTCCTGCCGCCTCGTCGGCGACCAGGACCCGGCGAAGATCCTCGCCGGCATCCGCACCTTCCTGGAGGAGCGGACGCCGCCCGACGGCCGCTGGGAGATCCGCACCTTCGGCCAGTCCCCGGCCTTCCGGGTGCCGGCGGATTCGACCTACCTGCGCGCGGCCATGGCCGGGCTCGGCGACGTCTACGAGAACAAGGCGGTGCTGCTGGGCAGCGGCGGCTCGATCCCGGTGGCCGGCTATGTGCGGGACGTGCTGGGCTACGACACCATCCTCGTGGGCTTCGGCCTGGACGACGACCGCATCCATTCGCCCAACGAGAAGTTCGAGCTGAAGTGCCTGCACAACGGCATCCGCGCCCACGCCGCCATGCTGGCGCGCTTCGCGGCGCTGGAGGGGTAGGCGCCAGCCGCAGGGGGACACTCGTGATCACCGACGTCGACGACTTCTTTTCCAAGGGATGCGGACGTTGCGAGCGCTTTGCCACGCCCGACTGTTCGGCGCGGCTGTGGTCGCGCGGTCTCGACGATCTCCGCAGCCTATGCCGCGACTCCGGGCTCGTGGAGACGGTGAAATGGGGGCATCCCTGCTACATGAAGGCCGGCAGGAACATCGCGATCCTCGGCGCCTTTCGCGGCGACTTCCGCCTCAGTTTCTTTGACGCCGCGTTGTTGAAAGACCCCGAAGGCGTTCTCGAGAAGCAGGGGCCGAACACGCGGCATCCCGGCACGATCCGCTTCACAGACAGCACGCAGGTGGCGGAGATGGCGCCAGTCATCCGGTCCTATCTGAACGAAGCGATGGGCTATGCGGAGGCCGGGGTCAAGCCGCCGAAGGAGGAGCGCGCGATCGACCTGCCGGACGAGCTGGTCGAGGCCTTGGATGCCGATCCCGAACTGGCGGAGGCGTTCCACAGCCTGACGCCGGGCCGGCAGAGAAGCTACGTGATCAATCTCGCCTCGGCGAAGCAGTCCGCAACACGCGTCGCCCGCATCGCCAGGTTCCGCGGCAACATCCTGTCGGGGAAAGGTGCGACAGAGCGGTGACCTGAGCGTTCGACCACGCCACGATTCGCCGTGAAAGGCCCTTCGATGACCGCCTCCCATCCCCTCGGCGCCGTGCTGGCCGAGGCCGGCCTCTCGCAGACGGGGAGAGGAGAGTCCGGCCACGGCGCACAGACGGGTGCCGTCTCCCGGTCCCCAAGGTAGGTCGTCATGGTGGCCGACAGAGACCTCGTCCTGGTCGGCGGCGGGCACGCCCACGTCCAGGTGCTCAAGCGCTTCGGCATGACGCCGGAACCGGGCGTGCGGCTGACCCTGATCGCCCGCGACGTCGAGACGCCCTATTCCGGCATGCTGCCGGGCTACGTCGCCGGCCACTACCGGCACGACGACATCCACATCGACCTGCTGCGCCTCGCCCGCTTCGCCGGCGCCCGGCTGATCCACGACGAGGCGGTGGGGCTGGACCGCGCCGCCGGCCGCGTGCTGTGCCGCGGCCGGCCGCCGGTCCGCTACGACCTGCTGTCCCTCGACATCGGCTCCACCCCCAGGGCCGACGAGGTGCCGGGGGCGGCCGAGCACGCCGTGCCGGTCAAGCCGGTCGACCGGCTGGCGGCGCGCTGGCAGGCGCTGGTGGCCGAGGCGGAGGCGGCGTCGCGCCCGCTGACGGTGGCGGTGGTCGGCGGCGGGGCGGCCGGGGTGGAGCTGGCGCTGGCGATCGGCCACCGGCTGGGGCCGCGGGTGCGCCTCGCCCTGGTCACCCGCGGCGGCCTGCTGGAGCGCCACAACGGCCGTGTCCGCGCGGCGCTCTGCCGGGTCCTGGCGGCGCGCGGCGTCGCCTTGCACACGGATGCCGCCGTGGTGGCGGTGGAGGCGGGGGCGCTGCGGCTGGCCGACGGCCGGCGGCTCGCCGCCGACCGGGTGCTGTGGACCACCCAGGCCGGCGCCGCCCCCTGGCTGGCGGACACCGGGCTGGCGCTGGACGCCGACGGCTTCGTGCGGGTCGACACCACCCTGCGCGCGGTCGGCGAGGAGCGGGTGTTCGCCGCCGGCGACGTCGCCTCCATGGACGGGCACCCCCGCGACAAGGCCGGCGTCTTCGCCGTCCGCCACGGCCCGCCGCTGGCGGAGAACCTGCGCCGCGCCTTGCGGGGGCGGCCCCTGCGCCCGTTCGTGCCGCAGACCCGGTTCCTCGGCCTGATCGCCACCGGCGACCGCTCCGCCGTCGCTTCGCGCGGGCGCCTGTGCGCCGAGGGACGCTGGGTGTGGTGGTGGAAGGACCGCATCGACCGCCGCTTCATGCGCGCCTTCCAGGACCTGCCGGAGATGCCGCCCGCCTCCATGGCGACGGCGGAGATGCGCTGCGGCGGCTGTGCCGCCAAGGTGCCGGCGGCGGCGCTGGGGCGCGTCCTGGAACGCCTCGGCGGCATCGACCAGCGCGACGACGCCGCGGTGATCGAGCCGCCGGGCGACGGTCGCGTCCTGGTGCAGACGGTCGACCATTTCCGCGCCTTCGTCGACGATCCCTACGTCTTCGGCCGGATCGCCGCCACCCATGCGCTGGGCGACATCCACGCCATGGGGGCGGAGCCGCTGGTGGCGCTCGCCATCGCCGGGGTGCCGCCGCACGCGCCGGAGCTCGTCGAGGAGGACCTGTTCCACATGCTGGCCGGCGCCCGGGCGGTGCTGGAGGCGGCCGGCGCCCGCCTGGTCGGCGGCCACAGCGCCGAGGCCGCGGAGACGGCGCTGGGCTTCGCGGTGACCGGTGTCGCCGACCCGGCGCGCCTGCTGCGCAAGGGCGGCCTGCGGCCCGGCGACCGGCTGGTGCTGACCAAGGCGCTGGGCACCGGCACCCTGCTGGCGGCGGCCATGCGCGGCGGCGTGCGGGCCCGCGCCGTCGCCGCGGCGCTGGCGGCGATGCAACAGCCGGCCGGCCCGGCGGCCGCCTGCCTGCTGGCCCACAGCGCCACCGCCGCCACCGACGTGACCGGCTTCGGCCTCCACGGCCACCTGATGGAGATGCTGGAGGCCTCCGGCACCGACGCCGTCCTGGACCTCGACGCGGTGCCGGCGCTGCCCGGCGCCCTCGACACGCTGGCCGCCGGCTGGCTCAGCACCCTGCATCCCGCCAACGCGGCCGGCCGCCGCCTGGACGCCGACGGCCCCCGCGCGGCGCTGCTGTTCGACCCGCAGACCGCCGGCGGCCTGCTGGCCGGCCTGCCGGCCGACCGCGCCGACGCTTGCGTCGCGGCGCTGCGCGCGCTCGGCTGCGCCGACGCCGCGGTGATCGGCACGGTGACGGTGCGGGCGGGGGAGGGGGCGCGGGCGGCGATCGGGTGAGCCGCCGCGTCGGCCCCCCCTCCTGACCTCCCCCCACTTCGCGGGGGGAGGAACTGGGCCCTCCCCCGCGCAGTGGGGGAGGGTTGGGTGGGGGTCCGCTGCCGCCACGCTCTCGGCCCGGCGACGGAACCACTCCGCTCGTCCTCCCGTTGACCCGGGCATGCAGACGGCCACCGGCACCATCGTGCTCGTCCAGGAAGGGCGTTTCCGGCTGGCGACGGACGGTGGTCCGTCGCGGCTGTTCGTGCTGTCGCACGGCGCCGACCTGGAGCCGCAGGACCTGCCGGCCCTGCAGCATGCCCAGGCCCGGGTGGCCGTCCGCTACGAGGATCTGGGGACCCTGGGGGCCGCCGTCGCCCACCATGTGACGCCCCTGGGGAGGAGCCGATGACCCGCCGCCGCACCATCGCCGACCGCGCCCGCGGCTTCCTGCGGGAGTGGTCGGTCCCCCGCCAGCTCGCCGGCCAATCGCACCACGGCAAGGCCGCCGAGAGCGGACTGTCGCGCGCGCTGCGCCCGCGGCTGGAAGAGGCGGACAGGATCGGCACCAGCATCTGTCCCTACTGCGCCGTCGGCTGCGCCCAGCTCTTCTACGCCAAGGGGGGCCGGCTGATCCACGTCGAGGGCGACCCGCGCAGCCCGATCAACCAGGGGACGCTCTGTCCCAAGGGCGCCACGACCTTCGGCCTGATCACCAGCCCGAAGCGGCTGCAGACCGTGCTCTACCGGGCGCCGCGCTCCGACCGCTGGGAGGTGCGGCCGCTGGAGTGGGCGATGGACCGCATCGCCCGCCTGGTCAAGCGCACCCGCGACGAGACCTTCGTGCGCGCCCTGCCCGGCGGCGCCACGGTCAACCACACGCTGGCCATGGCCTCGCTCGGCGGGGCGACCCTGGACAACGAGGAGAACTACCTCATCAAGAAGTTCTTCTCGGCCGGCCTCGGCATGGTGTGGATCGAGAACCAGGCCAGGGTCTGACACTCCAGCTCGGTGCCCAGTCTGGGTGCCACCTACGGAAGGGGCGCGGCGACGCTGCCCCAATGGGACCTCGTGAACGCGGACAGCGTCCTCATCATGGGGTCCAACATGGCCGAGAACCACCCGATCGCCTTCCGCTTCGTCATGCAGGCGAAGCAGAAGGGGGCGACGGTGATGCACGCCGACCCGCGCTTCACCCGCACCTCGGCGCTGGCCGACCTCTACGCGCCGGTGCGCGCCGGGACCGACATCGCCTTCCTCGGCGGGGTGATCCGCCACATCCTGGAGACCGACGCCTGGTTCAAGGAGTACGCGCTCCACTACACCAACATCGCCACCATCATCGACCCGCGCTACCAGGACCCGGAGCAGCTCGACGGCCTGTTCTCCGGCTGGGACGAGGAGGGCAAGCGCTACACCTACGACAGCTGGCAGTACGAGGGGATGACGGTGCCGACGTCGCTCGCCGAGCACTACGTCAACACCACCGAATCCTTCAACGACCAGACCAAGCGCCTGACCCAGCGCGACGTGCCGCACGACCCGTCGCTGCAGCACCCGAACTGCGTCTACCAGATCATGCGCCGCCACTACGCCCGCTACACGCCGGAGATGGTGGAGCGGGTCACCGGCTGCCCGCAGGACGCCTTCCTCAAGGTCTGCGAGACGCTGGTCCGCAATTCGGGGCGCGAGCGCACCGGGGCCATCTGCTACGCCGTGGGCTGGACCCACCACTCCACGGGCGTGCAGATCATCCGCGCCGCGGCGATCATCCAGGCGCTGCTCGGCAACGTCGGGCGGCCGGGCGGCGGCATCCTGGCCCTGCGCGGCCACACCAGCATCCAGGGCTCCACCGACATCCCGACCCTCTACAACATGCTGCCGGGCTACCTGCCGCAGCCCCACGCCTACAAGCCGCACGACACCCTCAAGGCGTATCTGGAGGTCGAGCAGACGCCGACGGGCTGGTGGAGCAACTTCCCCAAATACGCGGTCAGCCTGCTGAAGGCCTGGTACGGCGACAGGGCGACCAAGGACAACGACTGGGGCTACGACTGGCTGCCCAAGATCGTCGGCGACCATTCGCAGCTGCCGCTGACCTTGGCGGTGCGCGACGGCCTCATCAAGGGCCTGTTCGTCATGGGACAGAACCCGGCCGTCGGGTCCTCCAACGCCGGCATGGTGCGGCGCGGGCTGGCGAAGCTGGAGTGGATGGTGGTGCGCGACGTGGCGGAGACCGAGACCGCCACCTTCTGGCAGCACGAGGACCTGAACCCCGATGAGGTCGGGACGGAGGTGTTCCTGATGCCGGGCTCGCTGGCCGGCGAGAAGGCGGGCACCTTCACCAACACCCACCGTCTGCTGCAGTGGCACGACAAGGTGGTGGAGGGGCCGGGCGACAGCCGGTCGGAGCTGTGGTTCGTCCACCACCTCGCCCGCCGGGTCAAGGCGCTCTACGCCAGCAGCACCGACCCCAAGGACCTGGCGGTCCGCTACCTGACCTGGGACTATCCCGAGCACGGGCCGAACCGGGACCCCGACGCCGAGGCGGTGCTGAAGGAGATCAACGGCTACACCTGGCCCGGGCGCGACCAGATCGCCGACTTCAAGGAGCTGAAGGACGACGGCTCCACCGCCTGCGGCTGCTGGATCTACACCGGCGCCTTCCCGGCCGACGACCACAACAAGACGCGCGACCGCCGCGCCGACGGGCCGGACGGCCCCGGCACGCACCTCGGCTGGGCCTTCGCCTGGCCGTCCAACCGCCGCACGCTGGTCAACCGCGCCTCCGCCGACCCCGACGGCAAGCCCTGGTCGGAGCGCAAGAAGCTGGTGTGGTGGGACGCCGGCAAGGGCAAGTGGACCGGCCACGACGCCCCCGACTTCTCCAAGAAGAAGGCGCCGGACTACCGGCCGGACTGGTCCAAGGACCCGCAGGGCATGGACGCGCTGTCCGGCACCGACCCCTTCATCATGATCGCCGACGGCCGCGCCTCGCTCTTCGTGCCCTCCGGCCTCAAGGACGGGCCGCTTCCCACCCATTACGAACCGCTGGAATCGCCGGTCCACAACCCGCTCTACCGCCAGCAGGGCAACCCCACCGCCAAGCGCTGGGAGCACGAGAGCAACGAGCTGCACGACCCGGGCGACCCCACCCATCCCCACGCGCTGACCACCTACCGCCTGACCGAGCACCATTCCGGCGGCACGCCCACGCGCTCCGTCCCCCACACGGCGGAGCTGCAGCCCGAGGGCTTCGCCGAGATCCCGCCGGAGCTGGCGGCCGAGCTCGGCATCGCCACCCGCGACTGGGTGGTGCTGGAGACCGCCCGCGGCGCCATCGAGACCCGCGCCCTGGTGACCGACCGCCTCCGCCCCTTCCGGATCGACGGACGCCTCGTCTACCAGATCGGCATGCCCTGGCACTTCGGCTGGCAGGGCTACGCCACCGGCGACATCGCCAACGTGCTGACCGCCTGCGTCGGCGACCCCAACACCAGCATGCACGAGAACAAGGCGCTGACCTGCGCGTTGAGGAAGGGAAGGTTGCGGCGATGAGGGGGACGAGGCCGGAAAGACCCTCCCCCGCCTCCGGCGGGGGAGGGTGGCGCCGCTGGCGCCGGGTGGGGGCGAGGTTTCGCGCGGAACCTGCCGTCCCCTCGCGGCGAGGCCGGCGCGCCGGCCCATCCCGCGGCACCTTGCCCCCACCCTCCCGCTCCGCGGGTCCCTCCCTCCCCCGGCTGGGCCGGGGGAGGGACAAGGAGAACGCAGCCCCATGACCGTCCCAGCCCGCGCCCTCGACCACGCCTCCTCCTTCCTGCCCGGCCCGATCCCGGACGAGGCGGAGCTGACCGCCGGCGCCACGGTGCGGCCCGGGCGGCGCTACGGCTTCTTCACCGACACCACGCTCTGCATCGGCTGCAAGGCCTGCGAGGTGGCGTGCAAGGAGTGGAACGCGCTGCCGGCCGACAGCGACGGGCTGACCGGCATGAGCTACGACAACACGGTCGACCTGTCGGCCGACACCTGGCGCCACGTGCTGTTCGTCGAGAAGGTCGCCGACCGCCCCGGCGGCGAGCGCGTCACCGCGATGCCGCCCTTCCAGTCGAACTGGCTGATGATGAGCGACGTCTGCAAGCACTGCAATCCCGCCCCCTGCCTGGAGGCCTGTCCCACCGGCGCCCTGTTCCGCACCGAGTTCGACACCGTCGTGGTGCAGCAGGACATCTGCAACGGCTGCGGCTACTGCGTGCCGGCCTGTCCCTTCGGCGTGGTCGACCTCAGCACCGCCGACGGCAAGGCGCACAAGTGCACGCTCTGCTACGACCGGCTGAAGGGCGGGCTGGAGCCGGCCTGCGCCAAGTCCTGCCCGACCGACAGCATCCAGTTCGGCGAGATCGAGGACCTCACCGAGCGCGCCCACGCCCGCGTCGCCGAGCTGCGGGACCTCGGCCGCGACGACGCCTATCTCTACGGCGCTCCGGGCACGCCGGGCGCCACCGGCGGGATCGAGCGGCTGAACGCCTTCTTCCTGCTGACCGACCGGCCGGAGGTCTACAACCTGCCCGAACACCCGACGCGGCCGGCCCGCCGCTTCGCCCCCGGCCTGGCCGCCGGCCTCGCCGCCATGGCCGGCCTGACCCTGGCCGCTGCCGCCCTGTTCGGCAACGGCGCGGGAGGCCGGCGATGAGGGACGAGGCCGCCATCGGCTACTACGGCCGCCCGGTCGTCAAGGCCAGCCCGTTCGACTGGAAAATCGCGGCCTATGTGGAGATCGGCGGCGTCGCCGGGGCGGCGCAGGTGCTCTCGGCCGCCGCGAACCTGGCCGGCGGCGCCGGGACCCGCGGCGTGGTGCGGCACGGCCGCTGGCTGGCGCTGGCCGGTGCCGTCGCCGGCCCGCCCTTCCTGGTGGCCGACCTGAAGACGCCGCAGCGCTGGTACAACATGCTGCGCATCGCCCGTCCGACCTCGCCCATGTCGGTCGGCTCCTACATCCTCACCGGCTTCGGCGCCTTCAGCGCGCTGACCGCCGTGCTGCCCGGCCGCGCCGCCACCGCCGCCCAGCTCCCGGCCGCCGTGCTGGGGGCGGGCATGGCGACCTACACCGCCAGCCTGCTGGCCTCCACCAGCACGCCCCTGTGGGCCGAGGCGCCGAAGCCCTTGGCCGTGCAGTTCGCCTGCTCCTCGGTGGCCGGCGCCGCCGCCGCCCTGTCGCTCGCCGAGCACGTCGCCGGCCGGCCGGACACGGCGGCCACCCTCGACACGATCACCGCGGTCGCCGCCGCCGGCGAGATCGCCGCCACGGCCGCCGCCGGTCCCGGGCACCGGACGCCCGGCGTCGCCGGCGCCCTGGCGCTGGGGGTGGCGGTGCCGCTCGCCTGCCACGCCGTGAACCGCCTGTCGGGCCACCGCTCCCGGACCCTGTCGGTGATCGGTTCGCTGGCGGCGCTGGCCGGCGGCGCCCTGCTGCGCCACGCCGTCATCCAGGGCGGCAACCGCTCCGCCGACCGCCCCGGCGACTATTTCCGCCTGACCCGCCCGCCCGAACCCGCCCGCCTGCCGCCCCGCCGGTGACGCCATGCTGCCCCAGGACTCCCCCGAACACGCCCACTGCCGCAGCGCCCTCCGCCAGCTTGATCGCGTGCTGTCGGAGAAGCCGGACCGCCTTCATGATTCTCTGATGGAAGGCCTGCGCTGCCTCGTCACCATGCGCGACTACCTGATCGCCCGCCGCCGCGCCGGCGACGAGTCCGCCGGCCTGGCCGAGGACCTGCACCAGGTCAACGCGGTGCTGAGCGTGCTTCAGTCCGGCACCTTCCCGATGGTGGGGGTGCGGCACGAGCGGCTGGAGAAGGCGCGGGCGTGCCTGGCGGGGCTGTTGGGAGAGGGGCGATGACGAGCGTGCGATCGCGCTACGCCGCTTCGCCCAAGCGCTCGATCTTCTCGATCTGGTCCCCGGCCGTCATGTAGGCCTGAATCAGATCGTACTGTTGTTGCAGGTTCAGCCAGAACTGGGCGGAGACGCCGAACGCTTTCTCCAGGCGCAGCGCCGTGTCGGCGGAGATTCCGCGCCGGCCGCGGACGATGTCGCTGATCCGATTCTGCGGGACGCCGAGCCGGGTCGCCAACCGGTTGGCGGACAGCCCGTGCGGCTCCATGAAGTCCTCCAGTAGAGTGACGCCGGGGTGGATGGGATCCGTGGTTCGCATGGGGTTCACTGGAGTTCTGATTCGCGAAGGAGAGCATCATGATAGTCCCGCTCAGCAACCGGCTTCGACATAATACGTATGCGGTATTGGCGCAGACTTGGACGGTCTCGTTCCGCTGTGAGTGGCGGAGGCGGATGGGAATCGAACCCACCGATCGCTGTTGGCGATCCGCTGGTTTTGAAGACCAGGAGGGCCACCAGACCCTTGTCGCCTCCGACGTGCCGCGCGTGGCCGTGACCCTCTCCCGCCCCGGGAGAGGGTGGCCGCGCAGCGGCCGGGTGAGGTGTCCAAGGATGCGTTGCTTCTCCGCGCCGGGCCCTCACCCTTCCCACGCTCCGCGTGGGCCCCTTCCCTCTCCCGGGGCGGGAGAGGGAGGACGGGTGTCTGCTTAGCACACCCCGCCGTCGCCGGCCGCCGGTTCCTTCGGGGTGCCCGGTTCGGCGAGGATGCGGCGGTCGCCGTCGCGGCGGGTGAAGCCGGTCGCGTCCAGGTGCTCCAGCAGGGGCACGCAGTATTTGCGGGAGATGCCGAGCAGGCGGCCGGCCTCGCCGACCGGGAAGCCGGTGCGGCGGTCGGCCAGATGGTGCGTCAGGATGCGCCGGGCGCGGGCCAGCGCCTCGCGGTGGAAGAGGATCTCGCGCTTCTGCACCCGGTCGACGGTGCGCACCAGGGTGCCGCGGCGGACCAGGTGGCGCAGCGCCTGCGCCCGGCGCCGGCTGCCGTCCGCCGCTGCGGCCGGGTCGGGCGGCGTCAGGCCGGCGCGGCGGAAGGTCGTCTCCAGGGCGGCGAGCAGGGCGCGGTCTGTGTCGGACAGCAGGCGCTCGGCCTCGGGCCGCGGCAGGCGCAGCGCCGTCCCCTCGCGCACCAGCCGGCCGGCGGCGGCGAGGCGGGCCGCCACCGCCTCGGCCACCGCGGACGGCACGCCGGGCAGGGCGCGCAGGCGCTCGAGGGGCAGGCCGGGGTCGGTGGGGGCCTGGCGCTGGTGCTCGGCCACCAGGGCCAGCAGGCGCTCCGCCAGGGCCGGCAGCGCCTCGCGGTGCAGCAGCGTGCCGTCGGGCAGCGCCTCGGCCTCCGCCACGGCCAGGGCACCGGGGGCGAGGCCGACGGCGCGGGCCAGCGCGTCCGGCCGCATCCCCGCCGCACCGGCCGCCCGCAGGTGCAGGGCCGCGGCCTCGGCCGGCGCGGCGGCAGAGAGCGCCCGCAGCAGGGCCAGCGTGTCCGGGTCGTTGCGCCGCCGGCGCCCCGCCGCGGCGGCAAGGATGCGGCCGCCGGCCAGGGTGGCGGGCGGGGAGCCGGCGCGCAGGACGAACGGTTCCCCCGCCGGCAGCCACACAGGGGTGGTGCAGCGCAGTTGCGCCACCGCCTCCGCCCCCGGCTTCAGCTTCTCGCGGTCGAGCAGGCGGACCCGCGCCTCGGCCTCCGTCGTGCCGAACAGCAGGCGCACCGCGGCGCCGGTCTCCAGCGGGCGCGCGGCGCCGGGCGGCACCCGCACGGCGACGTCCAGCCAGTCCGCCGGCGCCAGCGCGCCGGGGGTGGCGAGCGCCATGCCCGGCGTGACGTCGGCGCGCTCGACCCCGCGCAGGGCGACGGCGGTGCGGCGGCCGGGGCCGGTGGCCGCCACCGCCCGCCCGTGGATCTGCAGGCTGCGCACCCGGGCCGGCCGGCCGCCGGGCAGCAGCTCCACCGCGTCGCCGACGGCGAGACGGCCGCGGCGCAGCGTTCCGGTCACCACCGTGCCGAAGCCGGCGACGGCGAAGACGCGGTCGACCGGCAGCCAGGCGAAGCCATGGTCGGGCCGCTCCGCCGGGTCGCGCAGCAGAGCGGCCAAGCGCTCCGTCAGCTCCGCCAGGCCCTGGCCGGTGACGGCCGAGACGGTGACAGCGGGCGCGGCGGCGAACCCGAGGCGGGCGCAGAGCTCCTGCGCCGCTTCGGCCGCGGCCGCCGCCCGCTCCGGCGGGGCGAGGTCGCAGCGGGCGACGGCGACCACCGCACGGCGCACGCCGATCAGGGAGGCGATCGCCAGGTGCTCCACCGTCTGCGGCCGCACGCCCTCGCCGGCGTCGACCACCAGCAGGGCGGCCTCCAGCGCCGTCGCCCCCGACACCATGGTGCGCACGAAGCGCTCGTGGCCGGGCATGTCCACCAGGTCGATCTCGCCGTCCGGCAAGGCCAGCCGGGCGAAGCCCAGCGCGATGGAGATGCCGCGCGCCTTCTCCTCCCGCAGCCGGTCGGTGTCGGTGCCGGTCAGCGCCCGGACGAGCGCGGTCTTGCCGTGGTCGATGTGGCCGAGCACGCCCGCCACAACCGTCCTCACGCCACCGCCTCCCGCACCGCCGCCGCCAGGGCCGGCAGCTCCGCCTCGGCGACCGTGCGCAGGTCGAGCAGCAGCCGGTCGCCGGAGAGGCGCCCCACCACCGCCGGCCGTCCGGCGCGCAGCCGCGCCGCCAGCGCCCCGGCGCTCAAGGCCGCCGCGCGCAGGGCGAGGGTGCGGGTCGGGATCGCCACGCCGGGCAGGGCGCCGCCGCCGGCCGCCGCCTCGGCCTCGCCGGGCTCCACCGCCAGCCCGTCGATCCCATTGAGCAGCCCGGCCAGACGCGCCGCCCGATCCTCCAGCGCCTGCGGCGTCGCGCCCAGCATGGTCAGCACCGGCAGCCTTGCGGCCAGGCGCTCGGGCTCGCGGTAGAGGCGCAGGGTGGCCTCCAGTGCGGCGAGGCCCAGCTTGTCCAGACGCAGCGCCCGCATCAGCGGGTGCGCCTTCAGCCGCGCCACGAGATCGCCCCGGCCCACCACCAGCCCGGCCTGCGGCCCGCCCAGCAGCTTGTCGCCGCTGAAGGTGACGAGGTCGACCCCGGCGGCCACCGCGTCGCCCACCGTCGGCTCGTACGGCAGGCCGTAGGCGGTGAGGTCCACCAGGGTGCCGCTGCCCAGGTCCTCCACCAGCGCCAGGCCGCGGCGGCGGGCGAGGGTGGCGAGCTCCGCCGTCGCCGGGGCCGCGGTGAAGCCGACGATGCGGAAGTTGCTCTGGTGCACCTTCAGCAGCACCCGGGTGTCGGGGCCGATGGCGGCCTCGTAGTCGGACAGGCGGGTCTTGTTGGTCGCCCCCACCTCCACCAGCCGGGCGCCGCCCTGGCGCACCACGTCGGGGATGCGGAAGGAGCCGCCGATCTCCACCAGTTCGCCGCGCGAGACCACCGCCTCGCCGCCGGCCGCCAGCGCCGACAGGGCGAGCAGCACGGCGGCGGCGTTGTTGTTCACCGCCAGCGCCGCCTCCGCCCCCGTCAGCTCGCACAGCAGGGCGGCCACGGCGTCGGCGCGGCCGCCGCGCCTGCCGGTTTCCAGGTCCAGCTCCAGGTTGGCGTAGCCGCCGGCCACCGCGGCGACGGCCTCCACCGCCTCGGCCGCCAGGGGGGCGCGGCCCAGGTTGGTGTGCAGCACCACGCCGGTGGCGTTGATGGCGGGGCGCAGGGCGGGGCGGCGGGACGCGGCCAGCCGCGCTCGCGCCGCGGCGAGGAGGGCGGCGGGGGCGGGGGCGCCGGCGCCGGCGCGGATGGCGGCGCGGGCGTCCTCCAGCTCGGCCCGCAGGGCGGCGGCGACGGCGCGATGCCCGTGCGCGGCGACCAGGGCGCCGGCGTCGGCGGTCTCCAGGAGGCGCTGCACCTGCGGCAGGCGGCGGAAGGCGTCGGCGGGTGCCTCGCGCGGCGGTGGCGTGTGGACCATGGACATGACGGCAGTATGGGGGACCGTCCGGACCGCGGCCATACCCCCTCCGGGGTGTCGCGGGGCCGTCTTGCGGCGCGTCACGGCCTTCCCCGGCGCCGATTGCTCTGCTTACGATTGTTTTAGGATTGCGTGAGGGAAGAGTTAGCAAGCGCGCCGATCCGCCCGGACCTACAGTCCGGCCGCCCTTCACAGACCCCATCACAGACGAGGAACCGGTCCCCATGGACGTCCCCGCCACCGTCCCCCGCGCCGCCGGCACCGACCCGGTCGAGGCGCTGCGCCAGATGATGCTGATCCGCGCCTACGAGGAGACGACGGTGCGCCTCCAGGCCGAGCAGCGCGCGGCGGGGACCTGCACCGCCGTCGGCCAGGAGGCCGCCGCCGTCGGCGTGGTGTCCGCCCTGACCGCCGACGACCTGATCCTCACCAACCACCGCAGCGCCGGGCATCTCCTGGCGCGCGGCGCCGATCCCGGCCGGATGCTCGCCGAGGTGATGGGCAAGCGGGACGGCTACTGCGGCGGCAAGAGCGGGTCGCTGCACATCTCGGTCAAGGACCTCGGCGTGATGCTGACCTCGACCATCGTCGGCGGCGAGCTGTCGCTGGTGACCGGCGTCGCCCTGTCGCGCTCCATGCTGGGCGGTGAGGGCATCGTCGCCTGCTTCTTCGGCGACGGTGCGGCCTGCGAAGGCCGCTTCCACGAATCCCTGAACCTCGCCGCCGTGTGGAGCCTGCCGATCCTCTACGTCTGCGAGAACAACCAGTGGCAGGCCTTCGTGCACCGGCGCGAGACGACCTTGGCCGACAGCGTGGCGCCGCAGGCGGCCGCCTACGGGATGGCCTGGGCCACGGTCGACGGCAACGACGTCGCCGCGGTGCACGACGCCGCGGCGCAGGCGGTGGCGGCGATCCGGCGGACCCGCAAGCCCTTCCTGCTGGAGCTGCGGACCTACCGCCTGCGCGGCCACTTCGAGCCCGACGACCAGGCCTACGTCGACGCCGACGAGCTGGCCCGCTGGCGGGCGCGCGACCCCGTCGCCACGGCGAAGGGGCGCCTGCTCGAGGAGGGTGTCCTCTCGGCCGCCGCGCTGGCGGACCTGGAAGCCGCGGTGCGCCGCACCGTCGAGGAGGCGCTCGCCTTCGCCGACGCCAGCCCCTACCCGGAGCTCCGGGACCTCACCACCGACGTCTACGCCTGAGGAGCCGACCATGCAGACGATGACCGTCAACGATGCCATCGCCGCGGCGCTGGCCGAGGAGATGCGCCGGGACGAGCGGGTCCTCATGCTCGGCGAGGGGGTGGCGACCAAGCGGGCGGAGCTGGTCGCCGCGTTCGGCGCCGCGCGCGTGCGCAACACGCCGCTGGCCGAGGGGATCATCGCCGGCACGGCGGCGGGTGCCGCGGCGACCGGCCTGCGGCCGGTGGTCGACCTGCTGTTCGCGCCCTTCCTGTGCTACGCCATGGACGAGATCGTCAACAGCGCCGGCAAGCTGCGCTACATCTCGGGCGGCCAGTTCGCCTTCCCCATGGTGGTGCTCGCCATGACCGGCGGCGGCTGGGCCGTGGGGGCGCAGCACAACCACAACGTCGAGGCCTGGTTCGTCCACAGCCCCGGCCTGAAGGTCGTCATGCCGTCGACGGCGGCCGACGCCAAGGGGCTGCTCAAGGCGGCCATCCGCGACGAGAACCCGGTGCTGTTCTTCACCGACATCGCGCTGGGCTACACCGCCGGCGACGTGCCCGACGGCGACGTCGTGGTGCCGCTGGGCCGGGCGGCGGTGCGGCGCGAGGGCGGCGACGTCACGCTGGTGAGCTACGCCAAGACCGTCGACACCTGCCTGCGCGCCGCCGACGAACTCGCCGGGCAGGGGATCGCGGCCGAGGTGATCGACCTGCGCACGCTGAAGCCGCTCGACGAGGAGGCGATCCTGCGTTCGGCCCGCAAGACCGGCCGGGTGGTCGTGGTGCACGAGGCGAGCCGCATGTGCGGCGTCGGCGCCGAGGTGGCCGCCCTGGTGGCGGAGAAGGCCTTCGGCCAGCTCCGCGCCCCGGTGCTGCGGCTGACCGGTCCGGACGCCCCGGCCCCCGCCAGCTTCCCGCTGGAGCAGGCCTTCGCGCCCCAGGTGGGCGACATCGTCGCGGCGGCCGGCGGGCTGGTGCATCCCGGCGAAAGCGTCCTGGCACCGGCGTGATCCTCCCTCTCCCGCTGTGGGAAGAGGACCGATCCGGGCGCCCGCGTTGACAAACCCGTCGCCTCTTCGGCAAGACAGGCGCTTTCCCCTGCCGCCGAGGCCCTGATGACCACCGCCGCCACCGACCCGACGCCGACCCGGGGCACCGTCGTGCCGCTGATCGAGGAGGCGGCGATCGCCCGGCGCCTGGACGAGCTGGCCGCCGAGATCGCCGGCGTCATGCCCGGCGATCTCGCCATGGTGGCGCTGCTCAAGGGCAGCTTCGTCTTCGCCGCCGACCTCGTGCGCGCCCTCGGCCGCGCCGGGGCGGCGCCGCGGGTCGACTTCCTGCGCATCTCCAGCTACGGCATCGGCACCGAGAGCTCCGGCACGGTGCGGGTGCTGGGGCCGCTGCCCGAGGACCTGGCGGGGCGGCCGGTGCTGCTGGTCGACGACATCGCCGACAGCGGCCGCACCCTCGACGCCGTGCGCCGGCTGCTGCTCGACGCCGGGGCGGCGGAGGTGCGGATCTGCGCCCTGCTCGACAAGCCGAGCCGGCGCGTCGTGCCGGTGCCGGTCGACTTCGTCGGTTTCACCGTCGAGGACGTCTTCGTCGTCGGCTACGGCATCGACTGGGCGGAGCGCTACCGCCATCTGCCCTTCGTCGGGCAGGTCGAAGCCTGACCCTGCCGTTCGGGGGAGAGGCGCGATGCCGCATGCCCTTCCGCGGCGGCCAAGCGTAAACTTTGCATGAGAGCAGAATCGTCCCCGTTACCGACAGGAGGTGACCATGACGGCCACACCCCTGCACGGCGTTTCCGAGGAACCGCACGGCCACCGCCCGACCCGCCAGAAGACGCACGATCCCTACGCCCTGCGCGCGTCGCCCGACGACCCCATGCGCTGCACCGAATGCGGCGCCCTGTTCCTGGAGGGGCGCTGGCGCTGGGGCCTCCTCTACATCGACGCCACCCAGGGCGTCTGCCCCGCCTGCCGCCGCGCCGCCGACCACGCGCCGGCCGGCACGCTGGTCCTCTCCGGCCGCTACGTCGAGGCCCACAAGGACGAGATCCTCTTCACCCTGCGCCACAACGAAGGGCTGGAGCGCCAGGAGCACCCGATGCGCCGCATCATGGACATCGAGGAGCGCAACGGCGCCCTGGTCGTCACCACCACGGACATCCACATGCCGGCGCGCCTCGGCAAGGCGCTCGACGAGACCCACCACGGGGCTCTGGACATCCGCCCCGCGGACGGTCAATACTTGGTCATCGTGCACTGGCGCTGCGACGCCTGAGGCACGCGACCGCAGGCCCCCGACGCGGGAGGCACGCCATGACGCAGACGCTGGTTTCGGACATCCTGGTCCTCGACCCGCCCGAGTTGAACATCGGGCTCAAGCGACTGTGCTACATCATCAGCAAGGCGAAGGCGTACGACGCCGGCGTGGCGTCCGACGACCTCGATGGCACGGAGCCGCCCGACGACGACTTCGAGGACCCGTCGGCGGAGGAAGACCCGACGCTGGCGGAGCTGATGGGGGTTCTGCAGACCCTCGACGACGACGAGACCGTCGAGGTGATCGCCCTGGCCTGGCTCGGCCGCGGCGACTTCACGCGCGAAGACTGGCCCGAGGCGGTCGAGCTGGCGCGCGAGCGCCACAACGACCGCTCCGCCGAGTATCTCGTCGGCATCCCCAACCTGGGCGACTGCCTGGAGGAGGGGATGGAGCAGCTCGGCCTGTCCTCGGCCGACAACGCGTTCGATCGCATCTGACGACCGACCTTTCACCCCAAGGGAGAGCGCATCATGCAGCTTCCTCTCCAGATCTCGTTCCGCAACATGCACGCGTCCGACGCCCTGGAGCACACGATCCGCCAGAAGGCGGCGAAGCTCGAGCGGGTCTGCGACCAGATCACCCGCTGCGACGTGGTGGTCGAGACGCCGCACCACGACCGCCGCAAGGGCCGCCTCTACCACGTGCGCATCGACCTGACGGTGCCCGGCGGCGAACTCGTCGTGCGCGGCGACCAGAGCAACGCGGACGAGAACGTGCGTGTGGCGGTCCGCAACGCCTTCGACGTGGCGCGGCGGCGGCTGGAAGACTTCAACCGCAAGCGCCGCGAAACCCTCGCACCGGCCATGCTGGCGGCGGAGTAGGAGGAGGGCCGCCGCGTCGGTCCCCCCACCCGGACCCTCGCCCTGCGTGAGTGGGCAAGGTCGGGAGGGGGGACCGGCGCGGCCAGCCCGCCGAAAATTGGGCACCTGCCCATTCCCCCGGCGTCCTGCCTTTGCGCAAGGCATCCACGGCGCCGGAATTCCGGAAAATCCAAGGCCTGCGACATGGCCCGGCGTTTGCGTAGGACATGGCGCAAACGTCGTGTCTCCGGCATTGGCCTCGGCCCCTCCGCCCCCTTTGCGGAGGGGTTCTTTTCGTCAGGCCACCGCCAGCCAGCGGTCGGCCGCCATGGGGATCGCCTCGCCGCCGGTCCCCTCCACCGTGTAGCCCGTGGCGTGGGCCCCCTCCTCCTTGCGGTCGTGGCGCGGCGCCGGCAGGCCGGTGCCGGCCAGCGCGGCGCGGTAGAGGTCGGGGCGGAAGACGCGGGCGGCGCAGGCCTCGGCCGCCGCACCGGCGCCGATCTGGCCCCAGCGCCGCATCTGGCCGATCACCCACTCCGCCTGGGAGACCCAGGGAAACGTCGCGGCGGAGCGGTAAAAGACGTGATGGGCGGCGACCGCCGCCTCGATCAGCCGGGCCGGCGCGCCGACGTGGCGCGGCTCGGCCAGCAGGGCGGCCAGCTCGGCCCGGTTTTCCGGCGCGTCCGCCCACACCGCGGCGCGCACGCACGCGCGCACCAGGGCGGCCACGGCGGCGCCATTGCCCTCGGCCCAGTCGGCGCGCATGCCCAGCACCTTCTCCGGGCTGGCCGGCCAGATGTCGGCCTTGGTGGCGACGACCCGCCCGAGGCCGCGGTCGACCGCCACCCGGTTCCATGGCTCGCCGACGCAGAAGCCGGCGATGTGCCCGGCCTCCAGGCTCTCCACCATGCGCGGCGGCGGCACGACGACGAGCGCGACGTCGGCGTCGGGGTCGATGCCGGCGGCGGCCATCCAGCAGCGCAGCTCGTAATTGTGGCTCGACACCGGGAAGACCATGGCGAACACCAGCGGCTCCAGCCCGCGGGCCCGGCGCGCCTCGATCACCGCCTTCAGCGCGCGGGCCGCATGGCCGGGCGGGCCGGCCATGGCGGCGGGATCGGCGGCGCGCATGGCGGCGTGGAGGTCGGCGGCCACGGTGATGGCGTTGCCGCCCAGCCCCAGGCTCATCGGCGCCACCATGGGCACCGTCACCTGGCCGAGCCCCAGGGTCGCGGCGATCGGCATGCCGGCCAGCATGTGGGCGCAGTCGAGCCCGCCGAACGCCACCTTGTCGCGCACCGCCGCCCAGGACGCCTCGCGCGAGAGCTGCAGGTCGAGCCCCTCGGCGGCGGCGAACCCCTTGGCGGCGGCGACCACGGGAATGGCGCAGTCGATCAGCGGGATGAAGCCGACGCGGACGGGGCGTGGGGCGGCGGGGCTGGGGGGCGGCATGGGGTCCATCGGCTCAGATCTCGATCTGCGAGGCGGTGATGATGCTGTCGGCGATCTCGGCCATGCGGCGGCCGTGCTTCATCGCCGTCCGGCGCAGCACGCCGTAGGCCTGCTCTTCGGTCAGGCCGCGCTGGTTCATGAGGATGCCCTTGGCGCGGTCGATCAGCTTGCGCTCGGCGAGCGCGCTCAGCGCCTGGTCGCGCTCGCGGCGCAGCCGGTCGAAGGCGGCGAAGCGCGACACCGCCATCTCCATGACCGGCCGCACCCGCTCCTTCCTCAGCCCGTCGACCACGTAGGCGCTCACCCCCGCCTCGACGGCGGCGGCGATGCTGGAGCTGTCGGAGCGGTCGACGAACATGGCGATGGGGCGCTGCACGGCGCGCGACACCTGGAACATCTGCTCCAGCGTGTCGCGGTCGGGGTTCTCCAGGTCGATGATGACGACGTCGGGGGCGACCGCCTGGATGCGCGCCAGCAGGTTGGCGGTGGCGTGGATGGTCATCACCCGGGTGTAGCCTTCCTCCACCAACCCTTCCTCGACGATGCGGGCGCGGTCGGCGTTCGCGTCGATCACCAGGATGGACAGGTCCTTGTCGGGCATGATGGCGTGCGGCTCGCTGAGGATTGCCCGAATTCTATGCAGGTTTCGTGCCGAGGGGTGGTCGGGGCGGACCCCCCTCCTGACCTCCCCCCACTTCGCGGGGGGAGGAATGAGCCCTCCCCCGCGACGTGGGGGAGGATTGGGTGGGGGGCCGACGCGACGACGGTCACGCCGCCTTGCGCGCGCCGCCGCGCTCGTACGCCTCCAGGAAGCCCAGCACCTCCTCGCGGTAGGCGTAGTAGCGCGGGTGGTCCAGGAGGGCCTTGCGGGTGCGCGGGCGGGGGATGTCGACCTCCATGACGTGGCCGATGCGGGCGTTCGGACCGTTCGACATCATCACCACCCGGTCGGCCAGCAGGATCGCCTCGTCGACGTCGTGGGTGACGCAGATGGCGGTGACGCGGGTGCGCGCCCACACCTCCATCAGCACCTCCTGCAGCTCCCAGCGGGTCAGGCTGTCGAGCATGCCGAACGGCTCGTCGAGCAGCAGCAGCTTGGGCGACAGCGCGAAGGCGCGGGCGATGCCGACCCGCTGCTTCATGCCGTTGGAGAGGTCGGCCGCCCGCTTGTCCATGGCGTCGCCCAGGCCGACCCGGGACAGGTAGTACTGCACGATGTCGCGCCGCTCCGCCCTGGCGGCGTGGGGATAGACGCGGTCGACGCCGAGCGCCACGTTCTCCGCCGCGGTCAGCCAGGGGAACAGGCTGGGCGCCTGGAACACCACGGCGCGGTCGGGGCCGGCGGCGGTCACCTCCTTGCCGTCCAGCACGATGCCGCCGCCCGACGTCTCGGTCAGGCCGGCCACCATCGACAGCACGGTGGACTTGCCGCAGCCGGAATGGCCGATCAGCGAGACGAACTCGCCCTTCCTCATCTTGAGGTCGAAGCCGTCGACCACTTTCAGCGGCCCCTTGGGCGTGGGGTAGACCTTGTCGACCCGGCTGAACTCCAGGTAGCGGTCGGCGAGCGGGCTGGCCTGGGCCTTGCGGTAGGCCCGGGGCGGCTCCATCACGTCGATGGGCACGATGTTGGGCAGCACCAGGCCCTCGTCCGCCGCCGCCGCGGCGCGCGAGCGGCCGAGGTCCATCAGGCAGCCCGTCACCGCGGCGCGCAGGCGCTTGAAGGCGGGGTCGTGGTTGATGCCGGTGCGGGCGCGCGGGCGCGGGATGTCCACCGCGAAGGCGGGCCCGAGCGTGGCGCGTGGCCCCGGCGTCAGGGGGATGATGCGGTCGGCCAGCAGGATCGCCTCGTCGACGTCGTTGGTGACCAGCACGATGGTCTTGCCCTCCACCGCGCGGATCGCGTCGATCTCGTCCTGCAGCTTGGCGCGGGTCAGGGCGTCCAGCGCCGACAGCGGCTCGTCCAGCAGCAGCACGTCCGGCTTCATGGCGAGCGCCCGGGCCACCGCCACGCGCTGGCGCATGCCGCCCGACAGCTCGGCCGGCCGGCGCTCGGCGGCATGGGCGAGGCCGACCATGGACACATAGTGGCGCACCCGCTCCCGCCGCTCCGCGCGCGGCCGGCCGGCCATGACGGCGTCGACGGCCAGCGCCACGTTCTGCTCCACCGTCAGCCAGGGCATCAGGGAGTAGTTCTGGAAGACGACGCCGCGCTCCGGCCCCGGCCCGGTCACCGGCGCGCCGTTCATGGCGACGGTGCCGGCGTCGGGAGCGATCAGGCCGGCCAGCAGGCTGACGAGCGTCGTCTTGCCCGAGCCGGAGAAGCCGACGATGGCGACGAACTCGCCGTCCTCGATGGCGAGGTCGATGCCGTGCAGCACCTCGGTGCGGGCGGCCCCGGCGCCGTAGCCCTTGCACACGCCGGACAGTTCGAGAATGGGCATGGGTCGTCGTCCTCAGCGGCTGGGGGCGTGGGTGACGAGGGCCTGCAGGGCCAGCATCAGGCGGTCGAGCAGGAAGCCGATGATGCCGATGGTGAACACCGCCACCATGATGCGGGCGAGCGAGGAGGAGGAGCCGTTCTGGAACTCGTCCCAGACGAACTTGCCGAGCCCCGGGTTCTGCGCCAGCATCTCCGCCGCGATCAGCACCATCCAGCCCACCCCCAGCGACAGGCGCAGGCCGGTGAAGATGTAGGGCAGGGCCGACGGCAGGACGAGGCGGCGCACCATGGTCGGGGCCGACAGGCGCAGCACCCGGCCGACGTTCATCAGGTCGCGGTCGATGGAGGAGACGCCGACCGCGGTGTTGATCAGGGTCGGCCACAGCGAGCACAGCGTGACCGTGATGGCCGAGGTCAGGAACGACTTCGACAGCATCGGGTCGTCGGAGACGTAGACGGCGCTGACCACCATGGTGACGATCGGCAGCCAGGCCAGCGGCGACACCGGCTTGAACACCTGGATCAGCGGGTTGAGGGCTGCGTTGGCGGTGCGCGACAGGCCGCAGGCGACGCCGAGCGGCACCGCCACCGCCGCCGCCAGCAGGAAGCCCAGGAACACGGTCTGCAGGCTGGTGACGATCTGGTCGACGTAGGTGGGCTTGCCGGTGTAGGCGCGGATCTTCACCTCGGCGCCCGGGTCCTTGGCCAGCGTGGCGGCGTTGCGCTCCTCCTGGCGTTCGTAGAAGGCCGCCTCCTTGGCGCGCTCGGCCTTGTGGTCGGCCCACAGGACGCGGGTCTGCTCCCACACCTCGGCGGGGCCGGGCACGGCGCCCAGGCTGGTCTGCACCTGCGGGGCGAGCTGCGCCCAGGCGGCCAGGAACAGGAGGATGGCGACCAGCGGCACGCCCAGCAGGCGCCACAGCTCCTTGGCCTGCTGGGCCGGGCTCTCGCCCGCCGCCAGCCGCAGCAGAGGAACCAGCCAGGCCAGGCCGACGGCGGTGAGGGGGCCGGCGGCGCGGGCGGTGGCCTGGGCCAGCCGGGCGCGCAGGCGCTCGGGGAGGGAGGGGGCGCCGGCGGCGGGACCGGCGGCGTCGCTGATGCTGCTCATGGCGGTGTCCGTCTCTTCGGGGGCGGCAGGGGCGGGGATCAGCCGCCGGCGACCGTGTTGCCGGCGATCGTCTGCTTGCCCTTCAGGCCGATCGGCAGGGAGTCGATGTAGGCGTTGGGCGTGCGGCCGTCGAAGGGGATGGCGTCGATGAACTCGCTCTGCGGGGCGCGGTAGCCGTCGCTGTCCCAGGGCACGTCGGTCTTCTTGATCTTGCCCTCGTCCACCAGCATCTGCGCCGCCCGGCGGTAGATGTCGGGGCGGTAGACCTTGCGGGCGACCTCGTCGTACCAGGAGTCCGGCTTGGCCTCGGCGATCTGGCCCCAGCGCCGCATCTGCGTCAGGTACCAGACGGCGTCGGAGTAGTAGGGATAGGTCGCGTGGTGGCGGAAGAAGACGTTGAAGTCGGGCACCGGCCGCTTGTCGCCCTTCTCGTACTCGAAGGTGCCGGTCATGGAGTTGGCGATCACCGCCGCGTCGGCGCCGACGTACTGCGACTTCGCCAGGATCTTCACCGCCTCGGGCCGGTTGGCGTTGTCGTTCTCGTCGAGCCACTGGGCGGCGCGGATCAGCGCCTTGACCACGGCCAGGTGGGTGTTGGGGTTCGCTTCCGCCCACTGGGCGGTCACACCGAACACCTTCTCCGGGTTGTTCTTCCAGATCTCGTAGTCGGTGACCACCGGCACGCCGATGCCCTTGAACACCGCCTGCTGGTTCCACGGCTCGCCGACGCAGTAGCCGAAGATGGTGCCGGCCTCCATGGTCGCCGGCATCTGCGGCGGCGGCGTCACCGACAGCAGGACGTCGGCCTGGATCTGGCCGGTCACGTTGTCCGGGCTGTAGTAGCCGGGGTTGATGCCGCCGGCGGCCAGCCAGTAGCGCAATTCGTAATTGTGAGTGGAGACCGGAAACACCATGCCCATGGTGAAGGGCTTGCCCTCCGCCCGGTACTGCTGCACGACCGGCTTCAGGGCGTCGGCCTTGATCGGGTGCACCGGCCGGCCGTCCGGCCCCATGGGCACGTGCGGCTTCATCTTCTCCCACACCTCGTTGGAGACGGTGATGCCGTTGCCGTTGAGGTCCATGGAGAAGGCGGTGACGACGTGGGCCTGGGTGCCGAAGCCGATGGTGGCGCCCAGCGGCTGGCCGGCCAGCATGTGGGCGCCGTCCAGCTCGCCGGAGATGACGCGGTCGAGCAGCACCTTCCAGTTGGCCTGGGGCTCCAGGGTGACGTAGAGCCCCTCGTCCTCGAAGAAGCCCTTTTCGTAGGCAATGGCCAGCGGCGCCATGTCGGTCAGCTTGATGAAGCCGAGCTTGAGCTCTTCCTTCTCCAGGTCGAGCGGGGCGGCGCCCGCGACGCCGCCCAGCGGCAGCAGCGCGCAGGCGGCGCCGCACACGGCGGAGAGAGCGGCTTGGGGGAGTCGAATCACCGGGTCACTCCTTGCGGTCGGCCGAACCCCTCGGCTGTGCTGACCAGGACCGGTGCTTCGCCTGCCGGACACGATGGCGCAAACGGCAACGCGCCAGATCCCCGGACTGGGAGGTCATGGTCAGCGGCGTTGCCGAGCGGCCCGACGGTGGGCGATTGATGGGGTGCGCCATCGTTGACGCAAGCTGACCCACTATTCGCAATTCACGTGCCAACCGCCGGAATCCGCGGAATGCGCGGGGTGCGACCCTCCGATGCTTGGCACGCCGTGCTGCGACTGCACAAAAATTGGCGCCCTGCAACCGTGGTGCCGACGATTTGGGCATCCGGACGCGGTCGTTGGCCCCCTCAACAAACCGGCGGACCGCCGGCCACGTCCCGCCGCGCAAGGGTTTCGCGCGGTTGCCGCCGCTTGGCCCGTTTCTTGCGATAGATCCGGGTGCAGCGCAGCGGCAATGGCGTCGCTGCCGAAGATGTCGACGGGCGGCACCGGGGTGCCGCGCCGTTCCGGGTCCGATGCCGGACCGAACCGGACAAAGGCGTCCACGACGACCGGGGCTCAAGCCCCGGGCCGTCGCGGACGCCTTTTTTGTTGCCCGTGCCGCCCCGGAGGCCCGAGCCCGATGGAACCGCCTCTATGCGAGGGAATCGAGCATGACCAAGGAACGCCTCGTCGTCATCGGCAACGGCATGGCCGGCATCCGCACCGTCGAAGAGCTCCTGGCGCGGGCGCCGCACCGCTACGACATCACCGTCTTCGGCGCCGAGCCCCATCCCAACTACAACCGGATCATGCTGTCGCCGGTGCTGGCCGGCGAGAAGACGTTCGAACAGATCGTCCTCAACGACCGCGCCTGGTACGACGCCAACGGCATCGCGCTGCACACCGGCGAGCGGGTGGAGAGCATCGACCGCGCCGCGCGCACGGTGACCGCCGTGTCGGGACGCACCGTCGCCTACGACCGGCTGCTGCTCGCCACCGGCTCCACCCCCTTCATCCTGCCGGTGCCCGGCCGCGACCTGCCCGGCGTGGTCGGCTTCCGCGACCTCGCCGACGTCGAGGCGATGCTGGCGGTCGCCCGGCCCGGGGCGCGCGCCGTGGTCATCGGCGGCGGCCTGCTCGGGCTGGAGGCGGCCAACGGCCTGCGGGTGCACGGCATGGACGTCACCGTCGTCCATCTCATGGACACGCTGATGGAGCGCCAGCTCGACGAGGCGGCGGGCTGGCTGCTGCGGCGCGAACTGGAAGGCCGCGGCATCACCGTGCTGACCGGCGCCCAGACCGAGGCCGTCCTCGGCGAGGAGCGGGCGCGCGGGGTGAGGCTGGCCGACGGGCGCGAGCTGCCGGCCGAGCTCGTGGTCATGGCCGTCGGCATCCGCCCCGACGCGGCGCTCGGCGCGGCAGCGGGGCTCGAGGTCAGGCGCGGCGTCGTCGTCGACGACGCCATGACCACCTCCGACCCGGCCATCCTGGCGGTGGGCGAGTGCGTCGAGCACCGCGGCCAGGTCTACGGGCTGGTGGCGCCGCTGTGGGACATGGCGAAGGTCTGCGCCGACCGGCTGGCCGGCGAGGACGGCAGCGCCTACACCGGCACGGTCACCGCCACCCGGCTCAAGGTGACGGGGGTCGAGGTGTTCTCCGCCGGCGCCTTCGGCGGCGACGGCACCGAGGACATCGTCTTCCGCGACGCCGCCCGCGGCGTCTACAAGCGCGTGGTGCTGCGCGACGACCGGATCGTCGGCGCCGTGCTCTACGGCGACACCGCCGACGGCTCCTGGTACTTCCAGCTCCTCAAGGACGGCGAGAGCATCGCCGGGTTCCGCGACACCCTCATCTTCGGGCAGGGGGCCGGGGCCGGCGCCCAGGACCCTTTCGCGGCCTTGGCCGCGCTGCCTGACACGGCGGAGATCTGCGGCTGCAACGGCGTGTGCAAGGGCACCATCGTCGGCGCCATCCGCGAGAAGGGCTGCGCCTCGATCGACGACGTGCGCGCCCACACCAAGGCCTCGGCGTCCTGCGGCACCTGCACCGGGCTGGTGGAGAAGCTGCTGGCGATGACGCTCGGCGACGGCTACGTGGCCGACGCCGGGCCGAAGCCGATGTGCAAGTGCACCCACCACAGCCACGACGACGTCCGCCGCCTGATCGCCGCCAACGGGCTGACGTCGATCCCTGAGGTGATGCAGACGCTGGAATGGGGCACGGCCGAGGGATGCGCCTCCTGCCGGCCGGCCCTCAACTACTATCTGCTGTGCGCCTGGCCCGACACGTACGTGGACGACGGCCAGTCCCGCTTCGTGAACGAGCGGGTGCACGCCAACATCCAGAAGGACGGCACCTTCTCGGTGGTGCCGCGCATGTGGGGGGGCCTCACCAACCCGCGCGAGCTGCGGGCCATCGCCGACGTCGCCGAGAAGTTCGCCATCCCCACCCTCAAGGTCACCGGCGGCCAGCGCATTGACATGCTGGGCGCCCGCAAGGAGGATCTGCCGGCGATCTGGGCCGACCTCAACAGGGCCGGCATGGTGTCGGGCCACGCCTACGGCAAGGCGCTGCGCACGGTGAAGACCTGCGTCGGCTCCGAATGGTGCCGCTTCGGCACCCAGGCGTCGATGGCCATGGGCGTCAAGCTGGAGAAGATGTGCTGGGGCACCTGGACCCCCCACAAGTTCAAGATGGCCGTCTCCGGCTGCCCGCGCAATTGCGCCGAGGCCACCATCAAGGACCTGGGCGTCATCGCCGTCGACAGCGGCTGGGAGATCCACGTCGGCGGCAACGGCGGCCTCAAGGTCCGCGCCACCGACTTCCTGTGCAAGGTGGAGACCGAGGAGGAGCTGTTCGAGTACACCGGCGCCTTCCTCCAGCTCTACCGCGAGGAGGCCCGCTATCTCGAGCGCACGGCGCCGTGGATCGAGCGGGTCGGCATGGACCACGTCCGCGAGCGCCTGTTCGACGAGCAGAGCCGCCGGTCGCTGCACGCCCGCTTCCTGCATTCCCAGAGCTTCGTCCAGGACGACCCCTGGGCCGCCCGCGCCTCCGACGGCGTCGACGCCAACGAGTTCGCGCCGCTCGCCAACCTCACCCAGTACGCTGCCGCCGCGGAGTGACCGTCATGAACGCCATCAACGCCCAGACCTGGATCGCCGTCGGCACGGTCGCCGACATCCCGCCGCGCGGCGCCCGCGTCGTCAAGGCGCCGGGCGGCGACATCGCCGTCTTCCGCACCGGCGCCGACGAGGTCTATGCGCTGCGCGACCGCTGTCCCCACGCCGCGGGGCCGCTGTCCAACGGCATCGTCCACGGCAGCCGCGTCACCTGCCCGCTGCACAACATGGTGTTCGACCTGGCGACGGGCCAAGCGGTCGGGCCGGATCGCTGTGTGGCCACCACCGTGCCGGTGCGGGTGGTCGACGGCACGATCCAGATCGAGAACCCCCTCTACGCGGAGGCGGCGGGTGCCTGACGAGCTGCGCGGCGTGGTGGAGGCGGACGTCGCCGCGTCGGGCCCCCACCCAACCCTCCCCCACGTCGCGGGGGAGGGCCTTGTTCCTCCCCCCGTCGAAGATGGGGGGAGGTCGGGAGGGGGGACCGCAGCGACCGCCGTCCGCACCACCTGCCCCTATTGCGGGGTCGGCTGCGGCGTGCTGGCGCGGCGCGCGGCGGACGGCACGCTGGAGGTGCGCGGCGACCCCGACCACCCCGCCAACCGCGGCCGGCTGTGTTCCAAGGGGGCGGCGCTGGGCGAGACGGTCGGCCTGGAGGGGCGCCTGCTGCACCCCGAGCTGGACGGCCGCCGGGTGTCCTGGGACGAGGCCGTCGCCGCCCTGGCCGGCGCGTTGCGCGACACGATCGAGCGGCACGGCCCCGATTCCGTGGCGCTCTACGTCTCCGGCCAGTTGCTGACCGAGGACTACTACGTCGCCAACAAGCTGATGAAGGGCTTCGTCGGCTCGGCCAACATCGACACCAACTCGCGCCTGTGCATGGCCTCCACGGTGGCCGGCCACAAGCGGGCGTTCGGCAGCGACACCGTGCCCGGCACCTACGAGGACCTGGAGCTGGCCGACCTGGTGGTGCTGGTCGGCTCCAACCTCGCCTGGTGCCACCCGGTGCTGCACCAGCGCCTGCTGGCGGCGCGCCGCGCCCACGGCACGACGATCGTCGTCGTCGACCCGCGCCGCACCCCGACCTGCGACGAGGCCGACCTGCACTTGGCCCTGCGGCCCGGCAGCGACGTCGCCCTGTTCAACGGCCTGCTCGCCCATCTCTACCTGTCGGGGCGGGAGGACGCCGGCTTCCTCAAGGCCCATGCCGACGGCACCCGGGCGGCGCTGGCCGCCGCCCTGGCGGACACGCCGACGGTGGAGCGCGCCGCCGCGCTGTGCGACCTCGACCCGGCGGCGGTGCAGCGCTTCTACGAGCTGTTCGCCGCGACCAAACGGGTGGTGACCGTCTTCTCCCAGGGCGTCAACCAGTCGTCCGCGGGCACCGACAAGGTCAACGCCATCCTCAACGTCCACCTCTACACCGGGCGCGTCGGCAAGCCCGGCATGGGGCCGTTCTCGGTGACCGGACAGCCCAACGCCATGGGCGGGCGCGAGGTCGGCGGGCTCGCCAACCAGCTCGCCGCCCACATGGGCTTCGCCCCCGACGAGGTGGACCGGGTGCGCCGCTTCTGGAACGCCCCGCGGGTGGCGGCTGCCGAGGGGCTGAAGGCCGTCGACCTGTTCCGCGCGGTCGAGGAGGGGCGGATCAGGGCGCTGTGGATCATGGCGACCAACCCCGCGGTCAGCATGCCCGACGCCGGCCGCCTGCGCGCGGCGCTCGCCAAATGCGACTTCGTCGCCGTCTCCGACGGCTTCGCCGACACCGACACCGCGCGGCTCGCCCGCCTGAAGCTGCCCGCCGCCCTGTGGGCCGAGAAGGACGGCACCGTCACCAACTCCGACCGCACCGTCTCGCGCCAGCGCGCGGTGCTGCCGCTGCCCGGCGAGGCACGGCCGGACTGGTGGATCGTCTCGGCCGTCGGCCGCGCCCTGGGCTGGGCGGACGCCTTCGCCTACGACGGCCCGGCCGCCATCTTCCGCGAGCACGCCGCCCTCTCCGCCTTCGAGAACGGCGGCACCCGCGACTTCGACCTGGGCGCGCTGGCCGGCATCGGCGACGCCGCCTACGATGCGCTGGAGCCGGCGCCCTGGCCGCGCCGCGCCGGGCAGGAGCCGGCGGCGCGCCTGTTCGCCGACGGCCGGTTCCACACGCCGGACGGCAAGGCGCGCCTGCTGCCGGTCCGCCACCGCGGGCCGGCGCGGGCCTGCGATACGGCGTTCCCCTTGCGGCTCAACACCGGGCGCAGCCGCGACCACTGGCACACCATGACGCGCACCGGCCGGGCGCCCCGCCTGTCGGCCCACGCGCCGGAGCCCTGTCTGGAGCTGCATCCGGACGACGCGGCGCGCCACGGGATCGCCGAGGGCGGGCTGGTGCGCATCGTCACCGCCGCCGGCTCGGCCCTGGCGCGGGCGGCGCTCCGGCCGGGACTGCGGCCGGGCGAGGCGTTCCTACCCATGCACTGGACCGACCGCTTCACCGCCGGCTGCGTCGTCGGCGCCCTGATCGACGGCGTCGTCGATCCCCTGTCCGGCCAGCCCGAGGCCAAGGCCATGCCGGCCCGGGTCGAGCCGGTGGCGACCCGCTGGGCCGCCTGCCTGCTGAGCCGCGCCCCGGTGGAGCCGCGCCACGGCGGCTACTGGGCCCGCCACGCGGTGCCGGGCGGCCACGCCGTGCTGCTGGCGGGGGAGGGGGACGCTCCCGACGCGGCGATGGTGGACGCGCTGTTTCCCGGCCTCGTCGGCGCGGACGCCGAGACGGTGGATTACCAGGACCGCGGGCGCGGCGTGCTGCGGCGCGCCTGGATCGCGGGCGACCGCCTGGCCGCCTGCCTGTTCGTGGCGTCCGACGGCGCCCTGCCGCCGCGCGACTGGCTGCTGCGCCTGCTGGCCGGCGAGTCGCTGGACCTGGCCGCCCGGCTCGCCGTGCTGTCGGGCCGGGCGCCGGTGCCGGTGGCCGAGGAGGGGCGCATCGTCTGCGCGTGCTTCCGGGTCGGCGTCAACCGCCTGCTCGACGCCATCCGCGACGGCGGCCTGACCAGCGTCGAGGCGATCGGCGGCAGCCTGCGCGCCGGTACCAACTGCGGGTCCTGCGTGCCCGAGCTGAAGGAGGTGCTGGCCCAGGCGGCGGGTGCCGGGTAAGAGGGGGCGGAATCGCAGCGTGGCCGCATGCGGTCGTTTTCCTCCCTCTCCCTCGCCATCGTCTTCACGCATCACCTGACGGGCGATCCGGATTGACCCTCCCCCGGCTTCGCCGGGGGAGGGTGGCCGCGCCAGCGGCCGGGTGGGGGCAAGGTCCGGCAAGACGATCGAACGCCCATCGGTTCGCAGCGGGAACGCCGGCTCACTCGCCGACACCTTGCCCCCACCCTCCCGGCCCAAACGTGTGAATCCGACAACCTGGGCCCCTCCGTCAGACTGTGGCAATGTTCCGCTGGCACAGTCGTGGCGTGTGACCGGATTTTGGGCCCGATGCGAATCCTGCTCGTTGAAGACGAGGTCGAGCTGGCCTCCGTTCTGCGCGCCGCGCTCGGCCGGCGCGGGTTTGTCGTCGATTGGGTGGCGGATCTGGCGCACGCCCGGGAGGCGGTCCGTGATGCCGGGCTGCGCGCCGTGCTGCTGGACCGCCGGCTGCCCGACGGCGACGGCATCGACCTGCTGCCGGCGCTGCGCCAGCTCCCGGAGCCGCCGCCGGTGATCGTCCTGACCGCCCGCGGTCAGACCGGCGAGCGGGTGGAGGGCCTGGACGCCGGGGCGGACGATTATCTCGCCAAGCCCTTCGAGCTGGACGAATTGCTGGCACGGCTGCGCGTGGTGACCCGGCGGCGGGCGGGCGTCCCGGCGGAGCCGCTGGTGCTGGGCGCCCTCACCTTCGACCCCGTGCACCGGGAGGCGCTGGTCGGCGGCGTGCCCCTGTCGCTGCCGCGGCGCGAGCTGGCGCTGCTCGACCTCCTGCTGCGGCGCGCCGGCCGGGTCGTCCTGCGCGAGACCATCGAGGCGGCGCTGTTCGGATTCGACGACGCGCCGACCTCCAACACGGTGGACTCCCACGTGTCGCGCCTGCGGCGCCGGCTGGCGGACTGCGGTGCCGGGGTGGTGATCCACGCCCTGCGCGGCGTCGGCTACATGGCGAAGGCGGAGTGATGGGGGCCGCGAGGGGCCGCCGCGCGCCATCGCTCGCCCGCCGGATGATCCTGGGGCTGGTGGCGTTCGTCGCCCTGATCGGGCTGCTGGTGATGCTGGCCGAGCCGGTGACGGCGGACCGGGTGTCCGTCGCCGAGTGGTTGGCCAGCGAGGAGGTCAAGCCGCTGCTGGCCGCCTCCCTCGTCCACGACGCGACCGGCCAACTCGTCCTGGTCCCGTCCCCGGGCATGGCCGCGTACATGGAGAAAAATCCCGGGTTCTGGTTCCTGGCCACCGACGGGGTCACGAAGACCAAAGGGGGGGCAGCCTCTTCGATCGAAGTGTTCGACGGCGACCGGGCCAATTCGCATGGCGCGATCTTCCACATCTTCACCCGGCACGGCCGGGTCGGCGTGCTGTTCGGCGGATATCAGGGCGACCTGTGGGACGGCGTGCAGGCTTGGCTGACGGATCGGCTGGGGCGGTGGCTTCGGGCACTGATCGTGGTGGCCGTCTGCACCACGCTGGTCACCATTGGCCTGGTTCATTTCCTGCTGCGGCCGGTGCAGCGCGCGGCCCAGGCCGCCGCCGCGCTGACGCCCGGGCAGCCGGTGCCGGCGCTTCCGGAGGAGGGCGTGCCGGCGGAGATCCTTCCCCTGGTCACCGCCACCAACGCCGCCTTCGCCCGGCTGGACGAGGAGCACGAGCGCCAGCGTCGCTTCATCGCCAACGCCGCCCACGAGCTGCGCACGCCGATCGCCATCCTCGGCGTCCGGCTGGACGAGCTGCCGGAGAGTGCCGCGAAGCTGGCGTTGCGCCACGACGTGAAGCGGCTGTCCATGCTGGCCGACCAGCTTCTCGACGTGGAGCGTCTGCACCACGGCGGCGGCGACGGGCGCCGGCCGGTCGACGTCGTGGCGCTGTCGCGCGACGTGGTGGCCGAGATGGGGCCGCTGGCCATCGGCCTCGGCAGCGCCCTTGCGTTCGATACCGCATTGCCGCGGCTGGAACTGTGCGGCGACGAGCAGGCGTTGCGCGGCGTCTTCCTGAACCTGGTGAGCAACGCGCTGACCCACGGCGGGGCGAACGTCGCGATCGAGGTGCGCGTCCGCGCCGACGGGGCGGTCGAGGTGGCGGACAACGGCGTCGGCGTCGGCGCCGATGCGCGGGACCGCGTGTTCGAGGCCTTCCAGCGGTCCGGCGGCGGCGGCGGCGCCGGACTCGGCCTGTACATCGTCCGCGAGGTGTTGCGGGCGCACGGGGCGTCGATCGATCTGCGGGACGGGCGGCCGGGCGCCGTGTTCCGCATACGCTTCCCGCCACCCTCCGCGGATGCGGACGTCCTGGGGAAGGGTGCCTGACGTCGCGGGGGTCGGGCAGGCCGGCCGCGAACGGATCCGGCCTGCCGCAGCGGATCAGAAGCGGTAGGAGACTCCGAGGAAGCCGTAGGGCTGCGTCTCGTCCTCGACGATCGGGCTGTCGGCGGCGTCGCCCAGCAGCCGGACGGCGCCCACCCGGGCCGTGAGCTTCCAGTGCGGCGTCAGCGCGTAGGCGGCGGTGATGCTGACGTCGCCGCTTTGCAGCCCGCCGTCGGGCTGGTAGGCGGCGAGGCCCGACCGGGTGGCCTGGGAGGCGGTGACGCCGAACCACTGCCGCTGGCTGTCCTCGTCGGCCAAGGTGGCGCCGACGCGGCCGGTGACCGTCAGCGCCTCCGTCACGTCGACGCTGTACGACGCCTCCATGGTGAGGGTGGTGCCGTCCTGCGCCCCGAAGGCGCGGTCGGCGTCCAGCGACAGGCCGAGCGCACCGAAGTCGGCGCGCACGAACAGCCGGCCGCGCGCCGCGCCGTCGATGTCGCCGAGGCCCCGCAGCCGGTCGCCGTCGTCCTCGTCGCGGCCGGACGCGTAGTTGACGCTGACGCCCGCAGAGAACGGCCCCCGGCGCAGCACGGTCACGCCGAGGCCGTCGCCGGTGTTGAGGAAGACGGTGTCCAGCCCGGTCCATCCCAGCCGGTAGCGGAGATCGACCAGCGGGACCGGGGAGATGGACATCTCGTCGCTGCCCAGATACTCCGGGGCGACGACGCCGCCGACGCCGAGGCTCGCCGACCAGTCGCCGGGCGCCATCTCGTTCGGCTTGTCCTGCGCCCATGCGGCGCCGGCGGTGAGGATCACGGCGGCGAGCCCGGTCAGCGCCCGGCCCGGGGCACGCGTGTGGTGCAACGGCATACGGTTGGTGTCCTCTGCGGTGGTGGGAACGGCTTCCCGATCCCGTGCAGTTGACGCTTGCCACATTGCCGCAGGCTGGCAGGGCGGGCGCCGCCGCATCTTTTTCCGTCGGCCGGGCGGCGCCGGCGCCTCAGGGCAGGGCGCCGCGGGCGTCCGTCCCGCCGTGCCGCGCGCGGCGGACGAGACGCGCCAGGGCATGCTCGGCACGGTCGACCTGGACGAACACCACGGGCACCACGAGCAGGCTGAGCGCGGTGGAGGTCAGCAGGCCGCCGATCACCGCCACCGCCATGGGCTGACGGAAGCTGGCGTCGGCGCCGAGGCCGAGCGCGATCGGCAGCATGCCCGCGGCCATCGCCACCGTGGTCATGACGATCGGCCGGGCGCGCTTGTGGCAGGCGTCGACGAGCGCGTCGTGCAGCGACAGGCCGCGGTCGCGCCGCCCGGTGATGGCGTATTCCACCAGCAGGATCGAGTTCTTGGTGACGATCCCCATGAGCATGACGAGCCCGATCATCGACGGGACGTCGAGCTCGCTGCCCACCGCCAGCAAGGCCACGAAGGCGCCGCCGAGCGAGAGCGGCAGGGCCGACAGGATGGTGAGCGGCTGGAAGACGTCGCTGAACAGCACGCACAGCACGCAGAGCACGCACAGCACGCCGACGACGATCGCCATGCCGAAGCCGGCGGCGAGCTCGCCCGCGATCTCGGCGTCGCCGGCCTCGATCAGTGCCACGCCCGACGGCATCCCCCGCACCGACGGCAGCCCGCCGACGGTGGCGAGTGCCGTGCCCAGCGGCAGGTCGCCGAGGTCGGCGTCCACCGTCACGTAGCGGCGGCGGTCGTAGCGGTCGATCCGGGTCGGCCCGCTCGCCACCGACAAGGACGCCACGCTGGACAGCGGGACCAGGGCGCCACCCCGTCCGCTCAGCCGCAGGTTGCCGAGGACGTCGATGTCGCGGCGTGCCGCCTCGGCGACCCGCACGCGGATGTAGACGCGGCGGGTGTCGAGGTTGAGCCGCGCGACCTGGGCGTCGAAGTCGCCGCTGGTGGCGATGCGCACCGCCTCGCCGATGGCGGCGGTGGTGACCCCCCGTTCGGCGGCCCGCTGCGGATCCGGCCGGACGAGGATCTCCGGCCGCTCCAGGCTGGCGCTCGAGGCGATGTTCGACAGGCCGTCGACGCCGCGCAGCTCGCGCGCCAGGGCCCGCGCGCTGGCCGTCAGCGTCGCCGCGTTGTCGCTGGCGAGGATGAGCTCCAGCTTGGTGCCGACTCCCTCGCCGACCGCGAAGCGCGCGCCCGGCACCCGCTGCAGGGCGATGCGCGCGGCCGCCTCGACCTCCCCCTGGCGCGGGCGCTCGTCGCGCGGCGCCAGCGTCAGGGTCAGGCTGCCCTTGCGCACCTCGCCCGCCGCCTTGGACCCGCCCCCCGCCTGTTGCGCATCGCCGACCGTGGCGAACACGCTCCCGACGCCGGTGACGTCGGCCAGGGCCGCACGGGCCTCCTCGGCCACCGCGAGGCTGTTCTCAAGCGCGCTGCCCGGCGGCAGTTCGAAGTCGACGGTGACGTAGCCGCCGTCCGCCGGCGGGATCAGCCCGCGGGGGATCAGCGGCAGCAGCGCCAGCGACGCGACGAAGAAGGCGACGGCGGCGGCGATGGTGACGGCGCGGTGGGCGAGGCACCAGCGCACGGCACCGAGGTACCACCCCATGACGCGGCCGTCTTCCGGCTCGTCCTTGGCGTGCGGGACGAGGAGGTGGGCCGCCATCATCGGCGTCAGCAGGCGCGCGACCAGCAGCGAGGCCAGCACGGCGATGACCGCGGTCCAGCCGAACTGCTGGAACAGCAGGCCGGGCACGCCGCTCATGAAGGCGGTGGGCAGGAACACCACGACGAGGCACAGCGTCGTCGCGATCACCGCCAGCGCGATCTCGGTGACGGCGTCGGCGGCGGCCTGCGGCATCGGCGTGCCGGCGCGGCGATGGCGCTCGATGTTCTCGATCTCGACGATGGCGTCGTCGACCAGGATGCCGACGACGACGGCCAGCGCCAGCAGGGTCAGCGTGTTGAGCGAGTAGCCGAGCCACGCCATCGCCGCGAAGGCCGGCAGGATGGAGAGCGGCAGGGCGGCGGCGGCGATCAGCGTCGCCCGCCAGTCCCGGAGGAACCACCAGACGACCACCACGGCGAGGATGGCGCCCTCGTACAGCATGTCCATCGAGCCGTCGTACTGCTCCAGCGTGTCGGCGACCGTGCTGGAGACGAGCGAGACGCGCAGGGACGGATCGGCCGCCGCCAGCCGTGCGAGCGCGCGCGCCACGCCGTCGGCGATGCCCGCCTCGTCGAAGCCCTTGGCGCGGTACACCTTGAAGCCGACGACGGGAACGCCGTCGCGCAACGCCGCCTGGGTGCGGTCGGCGACGGCGTCGCCGACCACGGCCACCTGGTCCAGGCGGAGGTGCCGGCCGTCGCCGAGCACGACCGGCAGAGCCGCGAGGTCGGCGGCCTGCGGCACCGTCGCCACCGTGCGCACGGACTGCTCGGCGTCGCCGAGCTGCCCGCGGCCGCCCGAGGACTCCTGCTGGGTCTGGCGCAGCGCCCGCGACACGTCGCCGACGGTGACGCCGAGGGCGGCGAGGCGCACCGGATCGACGTCGACGCGCACCTCGCGCTGGACGCCGCCGACCCGCTCGAAACGGCCGACGCCCGGCACCGCCAGGACGGCCTTGCCCACGCTGTCGTCGACCAACCAGGACAGCGCCTCCTCGTCCAGCCGGTCCGAGGCGACGGCGAACACCAGGATCGGGCGGCTGCCGATGGTGACGGCGCTGACCGTGGGTTCGCGCAGGTCCGCCGGCAGGTCCGAGCGGACGCGGTCGATCGCGTCCTTGGCCTCGACCAGGGCGTCGGACAGGGGTTTCTCCAGGACGAACTCGACGTCGACCGCCACCTGCCCGTCGGTGATCGCGGTGCGGATGTGCTTCAGTCCGGCGAGCGTCGCCAGCGAATCCTCGACCGGACGCGCCACCTCCGTCTCCAACTGGGCGGGCGCCGCGCCGGGCTGGCTCAGGGTCACGCTGACCCGCGGCAGGTCGAGGTCGGGCAGGCGCTGGATCGGCAGCGAACGGAAGCCCGAGAGGCCGGCCAGGGTCAGCAGGACGAACAGCAGGACCGCCGGAATCGGGTTGCGGATGGACCAGGTGGCGAAGTTCATGGCCGCGCGCCCTCCCGGCCGGCGACCTCGCTCCCGCGCTCCGGCCCGGCGAGCCGCACGGTGTCGCCGTCGTCGAGGAAGCCGGCGCCGCGGACGACCAGGCGGTCCTCCTGCGAGACGCCGCCGACGATCTCGACGTCGTCTCCCTGGCGGCGCCCGGTGGCGACCGCGCGCAACGACACGGCGGGCGACGCCCCGTCCCCGTCCCCGTCCCGATCGAGCGCGGCCACATAGGCGCGCCCGTCGCGGATCACCACGCTCTCCGCCGGAACCGCCAGGCCGGGCTGCCGGCCGACCGCAATGCGGCCGTCGGCGTACATCCCGGCGCGGGCCGAACCGCCCGGCGCGAGGTCGGCGTAGACGACGCCCAGCCGCGACCGTTCGTCCAGCGCGGGAGCGATCTGCCGGATGGTCGCGGTCGCGCTGCCGCCGTCGGGCAGGACCAGCGCGACGCTGTGGCCGGGGGCCACCCGTGCGAGCTGCGCGGCGGTCAGCTCGCCGCGCCACTCCAGCCGGCCCTGGCGGATCAGCCGGAACAGCTCCTCGCCGACCGGGACCACGGCGCCGAGGGTGGCGGCGCGCGCGCTGATCACCCCGTCGTCGGGGGCGACCACCTCGGCGTAGGCGAGCTGGAGCCGCTTGGCGGCGAGCTGCGCCGCGGTGACGCGCGCCCGCGTGTCGTATCCCAGGAGATCCTTGTCGCTGATGTTGCCGCGCCGCTCCAGGGCGAGGGCGCGGCGGCGGTCGGCCTCCGCCTGGTCGTGGCTGGCCGCCAGCTGGGCCTCCTCGGCGCGCAGCAGGGCGTCGTCGAAGCGGGCGAGCACCTGCCCCTTGGTGACGCGGTCGCCCACGTTCACGGCCACGTCCACCAGCCGGTAGCCGCCGATCTGCGCCCCGACGCTGGCCTCCTGCCAAGCGGCGATCGTGCCCGAGGCCGCGATGGTCACGGGCCAGACGACGCGGCGCGGCGACGTCGCGGTGACCGTCAACGCCGGCGGGGAGGATGTCGCCTCGGCGACGGGCGGCGGATGGACGGCGACGGGCGCGGTGGCGATGGCGCCCGCGGCCACGCCCGTGGCGATGCCGACTCCCAGGCCGGCCAGGAACACGGCATAGGGCCGGCGCCGCCGTCCGGGCGCGGGGTCGCCCGTCCCAACGGCCGCAGGACGGGGGGTGGCGCGGGTCATGCCTCTCTCTCCAGCTCGTATCACCTTGCCGGAGAATGGGCGGGCTGCGTTGCGGCAGTCTGGCACGGGGCGGGGCCCGTGCCGGCGACGGCGGGTTTTGCGAACAGGACGCCGTCACGATCGCTGCGCCTTGCCCCGCGGCGCCGTCGCGGGGCAAGGCGGCGCGGTTCAGGACGCCTGGCGGGCCAGGGTGCCCAGCGCCGTCATGACGACCCGGGCGACGGTCAGCGCCCCCATGCCGTCGATGTCGCGTTCGGGCATGAACTCGACGAAATCCATGGCGGCGATGCGGCCGCGCTCGGCGGCGCCCTGGATGAGGTCGACCACCTGGAAATAGGTCAGGCCACCGGGGCAGCGGGCGATGACGCCGGGCACCTGTGTCGGCTCCATGGCGTCCATATCGCAGCAGACGATGATCTCGCTGCCCTCGGGGATGAGGGCGAGCGCCTGCCCGACCCCGCCGCGGTGCACCTCGCGGGCGGTGACGAAGCGGGCCCCCCAGGCGACGGCGTCGTTGTAGTCCGCCGTAGCGCCCGAGCCGATGCCGCGCGCCCCGACCTGGATGATGCGTTCGATGTGCGGCATCTCCGAGGCCCGGCGCATGGTCGAGGACAGGCCCTGGCGCTCGCCCATGTGGATGTCCCGCCAGTCGATGTGGGCGTCGATCTGCAGCACCGTGTAGCGCCGGCCATCGTCGCGCGCCAGGGCCTCCAGCATCGGGATGGGGATGGAATCGTCGCCGCCCAGCACCACGGGCACCGCTCCGCGACCGACGATCGTCTTCACCGCGTCCCGGATGACGGCCCGGTTGCCGGCGCCGTCGGCCTCGTCGTAGGGCAGGTTTCCGCAATCGACCGGGCGCAGCCGGCGGTCGGGGAAGAGCGGCCCGCCGAATTCGAAGTCGTGCCGGTCGATGTTGGCGGTGAAGGCGGCCGTGGCGCGGCGCAGGGCGTCCGGAGCGTTCCGGCAGTAGGCTCCCACCGACGGATAGGGGCTGGCGCACGGCGCGCCGATCAGGGCGACCGGCGCGGTCAGATCGCCGAGAGACCGGCAGGCGTCCAGTCCCAGGAACGTTTCGGTCTGAGCGGCCGCGCCGAAGAGGGCGCCCAGGTCGGGGGAAGATGTCGTCGACATGCGGTCTTTCCGGTTCAGGAGGCGTGAGGACATGCGGCCACGGGACGCCGGGTCACAGCCGTGGCAGGAGGTAGCGGGCCCAGCGGGCCTGCGCGTATTGGAAGAGCAGGACGAGGACGAGCGTCAGGGCGAGGTAGATCCCCGCCGCCGTGGCGTACGGCTCGAACATGATGTAGTGGTTGAGGGTGATGCTGCGGGCGACGCCCGTCACCTCCAGCAGCGTCACGGTGCTGGCGAGCGAGGTGGCGTGCAGCATCATCACCGCCTCGTTGGCGTAGAGGGTCAGCGAGCGCGTGAGCATCGCCGGCAGGAGGATGCGGCGCGCCCGGGTCCACGGGCCCATGCCGTAGGCCCGGGCCGCCTCGATCTCGCCCGGCGGCAGGTGACGCAGGCTGCCGGCGAAGATCTCGGTCGTGTAGGCGGTGGTGTTGAGGACGAACGTCAGCAGGGCGCAGACCAGAGGGCTGGACAGCCACGGCCAGACGACGCTGGTCCGGATCCAATCGAACTGGGCCAGACCGTAGTAGATGAGGAAGAGCTGGACGAGCAGCGGCGTGCCGCGGAACACCAGCGTGTAGGCGGCGATGGCGTGGCGCAGCGGCGCGTGATGGGAGTTTCTCCCCAGGGCCAGCGGCAGCGACAGGGCGAAGGCGATCGCCAGCGACGCCGCCGTCAGGAGCAGGGTCAGCCGGGCGCCTTCGGCGAACAGGTCGAGGTTGTCGGCGATGATGTCCCAGCTCATCGGGCGGCCTCGCGGATGTGGGCGTCGAAGCGCTTGCCGACGCGCCGCAGGACCGCCAGGGACACCGCGGTCAGGGTCAGATAGAAGGCGCCGGCCAGGAGATAGAAGGTGAAGGGCTGGGCCGTCGCCTCGGCCGCGCCGCGCGCCCGGAACATGACGTCCTGGAGGCCGATCAGCGACACCAGCGCCGTCGCCTTGGCCATCACCAGCCAGTTGTTGGTGAAGCCGGGCAGGGCGAGGCGGGCCATCTGCGGCGCCAGGATGCGCCAGAAGATGCGGCCCGGGCCGAGGCCGTAGGCCTTGGCCGCCTCGATCTCGCCCTTGGGGATGTTCATCAGCGCGCCGCGGAAGGTCTCGGTCATGTAGGCCCCGAAGATCAGCCCCAGCGCGACCGTGCCGGCGACGAAGGGGCTGAACTCCACATAGACGTCGAACCCCATGCCCTGGGCGGTCTGGTTCAGCAGCGCCGGCAGCGAATAGAAGACCAGCAGCATCATCACCAGATCGGGAATGCCCCGGACGACGGAGGTGTAGACCGCCGCCGTCGCCCGGAGCACCCTGGAGTGGGAGAGTTTCGCCAACGCACCGGCGACGCCGATGAGGACGGCCAGCAGAAGCGAGGCGAACGCCAGCGCTAGCGACACCCACCCCGCGGCCAGGACCGAACCGGCGTAGCCGTCCCACATGGCTTCAGTTCTCGCCGAAATACTTGGTGTTGAGCGCCTCGAGGGTGCCGTCATCGCGGATCTTGGCGAGGCCGGCGTTGATGCGCTTCAGCAGCTCGGTGTTCTTCTTGTTCACCGCGATGGCGACGCCCTCGCCCAGCTCCGGCGCGTCCTTGCCGGTGTAGCGCGGCCCCACCAGCGCGAAGTCCCGGCCCTTGTCGGCGCCGAGGAAGCTGTGGCTGATCTGCGCCTCGTAGCTCATGTGGAGGTCGGCGCGGCCGGACGTCAGCTCCAGGTAGGGCGCGCTGCCGCTCTCGTAGCGCTTGATGGTCGCCTTGGGAAAGGTCTTGGTGACGAAGGCGTCCATCGGCGTTCCGGTCTGCACGGCGATGACCTTCCCGGCCAGACCGTCGGGCGAGATCTCCAGGCCGGCGTCCTTGCGGGCGACGAAGCGGAAGACCGGTCGTTCGTAGATGTCGCTGAAGGCCATGATCCGGCGGCGGGCGTCGGTCACCGTGAGCTGGGAGATCAGGGCGTCGTACTTGCCCGTCGTCAGGCTCGGGATCATGCCCTCCCAGGCGGCGGCGACGATCTCGCAGTCGAGCTCGGCGGCGGCGCAGACGGCGTTCATCAGCTCGACGTCGTAGCCGACGAGCTTGCCGCTGTCGTCGACGTACTCGAAGGGCGGGAAGGTGGCGTCGGTCGCGACTTTGACGGTGTCGGCGGCGGCGGCGGAGAGCGTGCCGACGGCCAGGAGGCCGCCGAGGAACAGGGAACGGAAATTGGCCATGGGTGGTCTCATGGGGGCTGGGGGGAGGGGCCGCGGCGGCGCCGTAGGCGGCGGGCCGCGGCGGCGGTCAGGAGTGCAGGCGTCCCGCCAGGAACTGGCGGAGCCGGTCGCTTGCGGGATGGTCGAACACCTGGGTCGGCGATCCTTCCTCCTCGACGCGGCCGGCGTGCAGGAACATGACCTTGGAGGAGAGGTGGCGGGCGAAGCCCATCTCGTGCGTCACGACGACCATGGTCCGCCCTTCCTCGGCCAGCGCCTGCATGACGCGCAGCACCTCGCCGACGAGCTCCGGGTCCAGCGCCGAGGTCGGCTCGTCGAACAGCATGACGTCCGGCTCCATGGTCAGCGCCCGGGCGATGGCCACGCGCTGCTGCTGGCCGCCGGAGAGGTGCGAGGGATAGGCGTCGAAGCGGTTGGCGGTCAGCCCGACCTTGGCGAGGTTTTCCTTGGCCCGCTCCACGGCCTCCCTGCGCGGCACGCCGAGGACGCTGATGGGCGCCTCGACGACGTTGTCCAGGACGCTCATGTGCGACCACAGGCAGAAGTTCTGGAAGACCATCGCCAGCCGGGCCCGGATGCGCTGGAGCTGCTTGGCGTCGGCGGCCTTCAAGGTGCCGTCGCGGGGATCGGGGACCAGCGCCAGCCGTTCGCCGTGGACGACGATGGTGCCCGCGTTCGGCCGCTCGAGGAGGTTGATGCAGCGCAGGAACGTGCTCTTGCCGGAGCCGCTGGAGCCGATGATGCTGATGACGTCGCCGGCCGAGGCCTCCAAGCCGATGCCCTTCAGCACCTCGGTCGAGCCGTAGCGCTTGTGGATGTCGCTGACGTAGAGTTTCTGCATGGGGGGCGTTCTCGCGGGGGCTGGGCGGCGGCGGTCGATCGGCGGCGTCAGCCGGGGGGCGGCACGATCATCCAGATCGCCGTGCAGGCTTCCGTCTCCGACGGATTGCACCAGGTGTGCGGCGTCTTGGGGTCGAAGCTCAGGGTGTCGCCGGCGGTGAGGAGGTAGGTCTCGTCGCCGACGGTGACGGTCAGCCGGCCGGTCAGGATGTGGACCAGATCCTGGTCGGCCCGCAGGGAATAGGCCTCGTCACCCGAACCGCCGCCGGGCTCGATGGTGGAGTGGAGGGCCATCATGTGCTCGTTGTCGACGCCGCCGATGATCCGCTCGCGCATGCCGACGCCGCCGAGATTGATGGGAGCCCCCTCGTTGGCGCGGACGAAGTTCGTCCGCGGCGGCTCGAAGATCGCCGCCGGCTTCACGCCGATCGCGTCGCAGATGCGCAGCAAGGTCGCGATGGACGACTGCACGAGATCGCGCTCGAAGCGGCTGAGGAAGGACTTGCTGACTCCGGCCCGCGCCGCGACCTCGTCCATCGACAGCTTGCTCTGCAGGCGGAAGGCCCGCAGTCTGGCGCCGACGTTGAAGTCGGGCGAGGAGGGCGCAGGGGCGTCGCCCGTCATGCGTTCGTCGTTTGAGTCGGCGGTCACGGCCGGTCGCGCTCCCCGATCGTCGATGTCTGATGGCGGCGTGTCGTGTTGCATGATGCGAAACTCGCAATCGCCATGCCAGACAAAAATGCGCCGTTTTCCAGGGAATGGGGTTTCTGAATAAGCAACATATGGCCGGGAATTGGGCGGTTGCCCGGCGGACTGCCCGCGCCGTGTGCAGACTCTGCCGGGCGCGCGGTTACGCGGCGGGCAACGAGGCGGCGCGGCGAAGCAGCATGCCGAACAGGTCCCGCGGGTCGTCGGGGTCGGCCAGCAGGTCGAGGTCCTCGTAGAAGGCGGTGCCGCCGAGTTTGGAGCGGACGTAGCGCAGGGCGGAGAAGTCCTCCGTCGCGAAGCCGACGGAGTCGAACAGGGTGATCTGGCGGCCGTCCTGCCGGCCGGGGACCTCGCCGGCGATCACGCGCCACAGCTCGGTCACGGGATGGTCCTGCGCCAGTTGCTGGATTTCCCCTTCGATG
>NZ_JBPJSP010000011.1:0-89269 GCF_051225715.1 Azospirillum sp. ST 5-10 | reverse complement strand
CCTCGGTGCTGCCGACCACGGTGACGGCGAGGCCCCGTCCCTCGAGGTTGCGGCGGCACTTGGCGCTGGCCGCCGGATCGATGTCGTAGAGCCGCACCCGGTCGATGCCGAGCAGGGCCTTGAACGCCAGGGCCTGGAACTCCGACTGCGCCCCGTTGCCGATGATGGCCATGGTCCGGGCACCCCGGGGGGCGAGGTGCTTCGCCGCCACGGCGGAGGTGGCGGCGGTGCGCAGGGCGGTCAGGATGGTCATCTCCGTCAGCAGCACGGGGTAGCCGGTCGCCACGTCGGCGAGAACGCCGAAGGCGGTGACCGTCTGGCGGCCGTCCCGCGTGTTCTTCGGGTGGCCGTTCACGTACTTGAAGCCGTAGACGGCGCCGTCGGACGTCGGCATCAGCTCGATCACGCCGTCGGCGGAGTGGGAGGCGATGCGGGGGGTCTTGTCGAAGGCTTCCCAGCGTCGGAAGTCCTCCTCCACGAAGGCGCTCAGTTCCGCCAGCGCGGTCTCCACCCCGATCGACAGGACGAGCTTCATCATGTTGTCGACGCTGACGAAGGGAACGGCGTTGAGGTTGGCAATCATGTCTGGACTCTCCCGACGGGATGGAGCGGATGCGGCCGAGTCAGGACGCCGTGCCGCGGGGCGAAAGGTGGACGCCGGCCAGCATGCAGCGCACCGAGCCGCCGGCCAGCTCGATGGTGGGGACGGCGATCGGCAGGAGGGGCAGGAAGGCCTCGATCTCCCGGATCTGGGCGGCGGTCAGGGAGCGCCTGGCGCGGGCCGAGATGGCGAGGAAGCGGCCCGTCGCACCGTCCAGCTCCAGGGCGTTGCCGGCGAACTCCGCGATCTGGGCGTGCGACAGGGCGATCACGCGCCGGCCCGTTTCCTCCAGGCGGGCGCGCACCTCGCGCCGGCGGCCCGGATCGACGATGCAGTCCAGGCCGACCAGGGCGACCTCCGTCCCGACGCACATGATGACGTTGGTGTGGTAGATCGCGCGCCCGTTGGCGTCCGCCGCGGCGAACTGCATCGGCTCGAAGTTGAAGTGGGTGCAGAACCGCTCCAGCGCGACCTCGTTGCTCCGGTTCGAGGTCGCCGCGTAGGCGATGCGGCCGATGTGGTCCAGCACCATCGCCCCGGTGCCCTCGAGGAACACGTTGTCCTGCTCCAGGCCGGAATAGTCGATGACGTCCTGCACGCGGTAGCGGGCCTTGAGCATCTCGACGACGTCGGCGCGCCGCTCCCCGCGCCGGCTCCTGTTGGACATGGGATAGAGCGCGACGTGGCCGCCGGCGTGGGTCGAGATCCAGTTGTTCGGGAAGACGGAATCCGGGGTCTCGCGGCCGGCGTCCTCGAACAGGTGCACCGTGACGCCGGCCCGCGCCAGGGTTTCGGCCATGCCGGTCACCTCGGCGAAGGCCGCCTCCGCGATGTCCCGGCTCCGCGCCACCGGGGCCTTCGTCTGGAAGGCGTTGTCCGCGGCGGTTTCGGGATTGGGGACGAAATGGTGCGGGCGGATCATGATGACGCTGGCGGGGGCTTGCGGGGCAAAGCGGCGCATCGCGGGTCTCGGCTTGTTGGAAGCACCTGGCGAACCGCAGGCTAGGCCGGCGAAGTGCCAGCGGAAAGGCGCGCCCTGCGTCATTCTGCGTGCTAGACTGAGCAGAATGGTCATGGAAACAGAGCAATGTGAATGCTGCGGCTGGACGATCTGGACCGGGAGATGATCGAGATCCTCAGGGCCGACGGCCGGGCGCCGGTGTCCAAGCTGGCGGCGGTCCTGGGCGTCAGCCGGGGGACGGTCCAGGCCCGGCTCGACCGCCTTCTGGACAGCGGCGCCATCCTGGGATTCACCGTCCGGGTCCGGCAGGAGCACGATGCCGCCGCCATCCGGGCCGTCATGATGATCGAGGTGGCCGGCAAATCCACGGCGGCGATCATCCGCCGCCTGCGCGGCATGCCGGAGATCAGCGCGCTCCACACGACCAACGGAAGCTGGGATCTGGTGGCCGAGATCCGGGCGCTGTCGCTCCAGGATTTCGATCGTGTCCTGCGCGAGGTTCGCGCCGTCGACGGCATCCTCAACAGCGAGACGAGCATCCTGCTGACGTCCGCCTAGCCGGGCGCCGGCCTGGTCGGACGGCGGGTCTTCGGCACGACGGCGGCGTCGCGGATCAGGTCGATCAGCCGCTCCCGCACGTCCTCGCGGCTCCCCGTCCGCGAACGGGCGCTGTCGCCGACGAGGATGAGACCCCCTTCCGGGTCATGCGGGAGCCGGCCAGACGGACGAGCCTGGCCTTCACGTCGGGGGGAAAGTTCGGGGATGCCGCCACGCCGAATCGCAGCTGGGCCGCCGAGGACGTCTTGTTGATGTGCCGGCCCATACCACCCGGGAGGTTGCTGCCGGCCTTTCTCCAGGACCATAGAGGCAGAGGTGCCGGTGGCGCCCGCCGGAGAGCCGGCGGGTCAGGCCGCGTTGTCGGCGTTGCAGGCCCTCGCAACCCCGTCGGGATCGTTGTTGATCGCCGTGAGGTACGCGGTTGCGGCGGCGTCCGGCTTCGTCCGCCGCTGCTTCCAGTCGGGGTCTGTTCCGTTGCTACTCAGACCCCGTTCTCCTCATTCGGCGGCGGCCGGGGGGCGGCCGTTGCGGCGGGGTCGGAAGAGGGCGGAGAAGAGGGTCGGGTCGCGGTCCATGGCGCGGCAGGCGATGGCGACGGGGCGCGGGATGGGGGTGGCGCCGGTCCGGTAGTTCGACCATGTGTTGACGTGCAGGCCGAGCAGGTCCGCGGCTTCCTGGTTGGAGATGCCGCGGCGGTCCTGCCAAGCCGTCAGCTCCGCGGCGCCGAAGGCGCGCTGCTGTTCGGCGAGCAGGTAGAGGTTGGTGCTGTCGATGGCGAGATCCTCGTCACCGTCCCATTCGACCGTCGTGTCGTCGACCAGCTCGGCCCGGGCGAACACGGCGGGGTCGCGCAGGCGGTGGAAGTAGGGGTGGCCGCTTTCGATCCAGCCGGCCAGCGCGACGTGGTCGGTGGCGCCGGTGTCCCAGGTGGCGACGAGGACGGCGCCGGGTTCGGTGGCGACGCGGGCGAGGCGGGGGACGGAGCGGGGGAGCTGGGGGGTGTTCATGGGGCGCCCATCTCTCAGGCGAAGGGGATGTGGGGGTTCCAGGTGTTCCACTCGGCGACGAGGCGGTCGTGATTGGCCTCGACCCAGGCGAACACATCGGCGCGCAGGGTGGCGGGGAGGGTTCCGACGATGACGGCCGGCGGGTCGATGCTGACCTGGGCGTCGATGCCGGGGCCTTTGACGTGGAAGTGCGGAGGGAGGTGGTCGTTGCCGAAGATCCGGAACGTCACCTTGTTGATCCCGCCGAGCTTGCCCATCGTGTTCCCCGTCGCTGATGTCTAAATATTCCCCAATTATTGTGTTTCATCAACACAAGAGCAGGGTCTAAACACAAAAATTGTGTGAGCGGCGCGGGCGGAATGGGGGCGCCGCGGCGCCCCCGGACGGGGGGCAGGCGGGGGACCGAGGCGGGGGTCTCCGGCGGGTTGGGCATAAGGTCAACCGGCGCGCGAAGGCGAGGCGCGGTGCGGGGTGCGGGGCCCACAACCGGGTGTGAGAACGCGGAATACGGAAATCCCGTAGTCCGTGCCGTGGGTGACGTCGCGTGCCCGTCAATCCTGCGGGCCTGGTCCCTGCCGGCCCCGCTTGACCTCGGCCCGCTTCGCCTTGCCTTCCAGCCGCCGCTGCTTCGATCCGAAGGTCGGCTTGGTCGGGCGGCGGGTCTTCGGGACGACGGTGGCGTCGCGGATCAGGTCGATCAGCCGCTCCCGCACGTCCTCGCGGTTGCGCATCTGCGAACGGTAGCTGTCGCCGACGAGGATGAGGACCCCTTCCGAGGTCATGCGGGAACCGGCCAGACGGACGAGCCTGGCCTTCACGTCCGGGGGAATGTTCGGGGAAGCCGCCACGTCGAACCGCAGTTGGACCGCCGAGGATGTCTTGTTGACGTGCTGACCCCCCGGGCCGGAGGCCCGGACGAACTCCTCCTGGAGTTCGCTCTCGTCGAGGGAGATGCGGTGCGTGACGCGGATCATGGCGGCGCTACCCTAGCGCGGATCGTCGAAGACGCCAGGGAAAACGCGCCATGGATACCTTCGGGGCGGCGTTCGCCGGAACGCCACCCCTTCGGCGTCAGCGCCGGGCGCCGACGGCGCCGGTCGGCAGGTGGGCGTCGCGGTGGCGGCGCGGCGCGCCGGTCGCGGTGACGGCGCGCACCATGCGGCCGATCGCCCTGCGGATGCAACGGGCGCGTTCACGCTCGGCGTCGCGCATCAGGGCGCGGAGTTCTTCGGGAGTCGGAAAGTGGGAAAAGTGCGGATGACTGGTCATTGGAACCTCCTCTGGGAGCGAGAAGGCGTCCCTCCCCGGGGACGGTTTTGTGCGTTGCAACAAGAATGGCGATTCGCATCGCGGCGATCAAGACGTCCGATGCTTTAGGACAGCATGGCTGACCCGCATGGGGGACTTGGGTGCGCCTTGCCAATTCTTGGCCGGATTTAATGTCGACTGTGCCAACGATTTGCGCGGTCCGCACAAAGATCCGCGCAGCGCAATGTTGCGCCGCAGCATCGCCGCGTCGGCCATCAGTCCCGGGCCAGCGCCACCACCGGGTCGAGCCGCGAGGCGTTGCGCGCCGGGGCGAAGCCGAAGAGCACGCCGATCGCCGTCGAGCAGACCACGGCGGCGGCGATCGAGGTGCCGGAGTAGACGAGGCTGAAGTTGGAGACCAGGGCGTTGAAGACGGCGCCGAAGCCGAGCGCCGTGCCGATCCCCAGGAGGCCGCCGGCCAGGCACAGCAGGACCGCCTCGATCAGGAACTGCTGGAGGATGTCGCCGCGCCGCGCGCCGACCGCCATGCGCACGCCGATCTCGTTGATCCGCTCGGACACCGACACCAGCATGATGTTCATCACGCCGATGCCGCCGACCACCAGCGAGATCACGGCGATGGCGGCGATCAGCAGGGTCAGCGTCTCGGTGGTGCTGGTGATGGTCTTGCGGATGTCGTCGGTGTTGAGGATGAAGAAGTCCTTGGTGCCGTGGCGGCGCGTCAGGAAGTCGGTCACCGCCTGCTCGGCCAGGCCGGTGTCGGTGTCGTCGCTCACCCGCACGGTGATGCTGCGCAGGGTGGCGCTTCCCAGCAGGCGCGCCTGGACCGTGGTGTAGGGCAGGTAGACCGACAGGTTCTGGTTGGAGCCGAAGCCCCCCTGCTGGCGCTTCGCCACGCCGACGATGCGGGCCGGCACGCGGTCCACCAGGATGATCTGGCCGACGACGCTGCCCGCCGCTCCGGGGAACAGGGTGTCGCGGGTGTTCTCGTCGATGACGACGTCCTGGGCCAGGGCGCGGACGCCGCGCGCGTCGAAGAACCGGCCCTCCAGGAGGGTCGTGCCCTTGGCCGCGAAATACTGCTCGCCGACGCCGCTGATCTGGGCGCTCGCCTCCTTGGGGCCGGAGCGGACCGTGCCGGCGGTCGACACCGTCGGCGTCACCGCGGCGACGTAGGGCTGCTTGGCCAGCTCGTCGGCGTCGCTCACCACCAGGGTCTTGATGCGGCCCGAGCGCATGTCGCCGAAGTCGCGGCCGGGGAAGACCTCGAGCGTGTTGGTGCCGAGGCCGCGGATGTCGGACAGCACGCGCTGGCGCGAGCCCTCGCCCAGCGCCACCACGCAGACCACCGAGGCGATGCCGATGATGATCCCCAGCATGGTGAGGAAGGCGCGCAGGCGCCGCGCCGCCATCGAGCGCAGCGCCATGGCGAACGCCTCGCGGAAGCGGTCGGCCGCCGCCCCGGCGGAGCGGCCGCGCCCGGCCGGCGGCGGCGCCGTGATGGTGGCGCCGGAGGGCGCATCGGATGGGGCGCCGCAGGAGGGGACGCCGCCGGAGGGGGCGGCGGGCGGGGCGTCGTCGCGGGTCCGCCGGTCGGAGCGGATGGCGCCGTCGGCGATCTCGACGATGCGGTCGGCGTGGGCGGCGATGGACGGGTCGTGGGTGACGACGATGACCGTCGTGCCCTCGGCGTGCAGCTCCTTGAGGATGCGCAGCACCTCCTCGCCGCTGTGGCTGTCCAACGCCCCGGTCGGCTCGTCGGCGAGGATGACCTGGGCGCCGTTCATCAGGGCGCGGGCGATGGAGACGCGCTGCTGCTGGCCCCCCGAGAGCTGGTTCGGCCGGTGCCCGGCGCGTTCGGCGAGCCCGAGCCGGGCGAGCAGGCCGGCGGCGCGGGCGTGGCGGTCGTGCGGCGGCTGGCCGGCGTAGATCGCCGGGACCTCGACGTTGCCGAGCGCCGTCAGCTCCGGCAGCAGGTGGTAGCGCTGGAAGATGAAGCCGAAATGCTCCCGGCGCAGCCGCGCCAGCTCGTCGGCGTCGAGGCTGGCGGTCTCCCGCCCGGCGATGCGGTAGCTGCCGGCGGTCGGCCGGTCGAGGCCGCCGAGGATGTTCATCAGGGTCGACTTGCCGGACCCCGAGGCGCCGATGATGGCGACCATCTCGCCGGCCCCGATGGTGAGGTCGATGCCCTTCAGGGCGGCGATCGTGCCGTCGCCCGACGGGAACTCCCGCCACAGGCCGCGCAGCGCGATCAGCGGCTCGCCGGCCGGCGGTGTGGGTTCGGCCATCGCCTAGAAGCCGATCGGCGGCGGCGGGCCGCGGCGGGTCGGCGTGGCGCCGGCGGCGGAGGGGAGGCGGGCGACGACGACGCGCTCGCCCTCGCGCAGGCCCGCCCGCACCTCGGCGGTGACCATGTCGTTGAGGCCGATCTCGACGGCGCGCGGCGCGGTCCGCCCGTCCGGCTCCATCACCTGCACCAGGTAACGTCCCTGGGCGTCGCGCTCGCCGAGCGCCGCCGAGGGGATGGTGAGCACGCCCTTGGCGGTGCCGACGACGAAGTGCACCTGGGCGGTCATGTAGGTCCGCAGACGGCGGTCCGGGTTCGGCACGTGGAACACGCCGATGTAGTAGATCGCCTCCGAGGTGGAAGAGGTGGAGGCGGTGCGGCTGGCGCTGCTGGTGGTGGCGATGCTGGTGTCGCTGACGATGGATTCCGGCGCCGGCTCGATCGCCTCCAGGGTCGCCGCGTAGCGCTGGTCGGGGTCGCCGAGGATGGTGAAGTAGACCGGCTGTCCCGGCTGCACCCGGACCACGTCGGCCTCGGAGATCTCGGCGCGCACCGTCATGGTGTCGAGCTGGCCGAGGACGACGATGGTCGGCGCCGACTGCACGGCGTTCACCGTCTGCCCCTGCTGGGTGACGACCGCCAGCACCGTGCCGTCGATGGGGGCCGTGATGCGGGTGTAGCCGAGGTCGGTGCGGGCGATCTCCACCGCCACCTCGCCTTCGGCGATGCGGGCGTCGAGGGCGGCGATCTGCGCCTGGATGGACTTCACGTCGGCCTCGGCGGCCTCGAAGTCGGCCTGCGAGACGTTGCGCTGGGCGACCAGCCGCCGCTGCCGCTCCAGCGTCAGCCGGGCCTTGGCCAGCAGCGCCTCCTTCTCGTCGCGCTGGGCGCGGACGTTGGCGAGCTGGGCCTGGGCGGTGCGCAGGCGGTTCTGCTGCTCCACCGAATCGATCTGCGCCACGAGGTCGCCGGCGCGCACGTCGTCGCCGACCGCCACCGCCACCGAAGTGACGCGTCCCGACACCTGGGCGCCCACCGCCACCAGCTTGACGGGCTTCATGCTGCCGCTGGCCAGCACCGTCTCCTCGACGTCGCCGACGGTCGCCGGCGCCGTCATGATTCCGGCCGCCGCCGGCCCGCCGGCGGTCTGCGACGCCGCCGGCAGCCCGCCCTCGATGGCCGTCACGGCGACGGCGGCGCCGAGGAGCGCGGCGACGGCGAGGAACAGGCGCGTCCGGGTCATGCCGGCCGCTCCGGGCGGCGTCCGGGCGACGGCGGGGCGTGGTCTGTCATCGCGAGCTCGTTCAGGGCGTGCATGTCTGGTCCGTTGCCAGATGGCCAATGCCGGCCGCCGCCGCAAGGGGCAGGAGGATGCCGACGCGCATCGCTCAGCCCGCGGCGTCGGTCCCGGTCCAGCGGCCGCGGACCGCCCGGCGGTGGGCGTCGGGGTCCTCGACGGCGACCGGGAGCGCGAGACGGCGGGCGGTCAGGCCGCCCGTGGCGGCCAGCAGCTCGAAGGCCGCCACCAGTTCGTCGTGGCGGGCCGCGACCAGGCCGACGCGGGCGTTCAGCAGCTCCTGCTCCTGGTCGAGGACGTCCAGCATGGTGCGCGCGCCGACCTTGGCCTCCTCGGTCACCCCGTCCAGGGCGGTTTCCGCGGCGGCGACCTGCGCCTGGTAGGAACGGATGGTGGCGCGCGCCGTCTGCAGCGACTCCCAGGCGGTGACGGCGCTCTCGGTGGCCGCGCGGCGCGCCTCGTCGACCAGCAGCCGCTGCCGGACCGCCGTGTGCCTTGCCTCGCGGATGCGGGCCTCGGGCAGGCCGGCCTGGTACAGGGGAACGGTGACGCGCAGCGACAGCGACGCGCTGTCGGCGCGGTCGACGGCGTAGCCGTCGTCGGGCCCGGGATCGCCGGTGTGCGCGGCCTCGGCCGACACGCCCACCGTGGGCAGGAGCGCGCCGCGGCGCTGGTCCACGGTGTGGCGCTGGGCGGCCTCCGAATGCACCGCGGCCAGGACCGACGGGTGGTCGGCGCGAGCCGCCGCCACCGCCGCCTCCAGCGTCTCGGGCAGCGCCACGGCGAGACGCGGCAGGGCGAGCCGGCCCGGCGGTGCGCCGACCCGGCGGGCGTAGGCGGCGCGCGTCGTCTCCAAGGTGCCTTCGGCGGCCATCCGGGTCGCCGTCGCCTCGGCCAGCCGGGACTGCGCCTGCGCCACGTCGGTGAGCGTGTACTCGCCGACGCGGCGGCGGTCGCGGGCGGCGGAGAGCTGGCGGGTCAGCACCTTCTCGTTGTTGCGGTCGAGCTCCAGGATCTCCTGGTCGCGCAGCACGTCGAGATAGGCGGTGGCGGTGGCGAGCAGGACGGTCTGCTCCGTCTCCAGCAGGGTCGCCCGCTGCGCGTCGACGAGGCTTTCGGCGCGGCGGACGTCCGGCGCCACCGTGGCGTCGAACACCGGCTGGCCGGCGCTCAGCGTGATCTCCCGCGGATTGGCCTCGGTGCCGACCCGCGTGCCGTCGGCGTAGCGGGTGTCGGTGAGGTCGCGGCCGACCGACAACCCGGCCTGCAGCGTCGGCCGGTAGCCGGACAGGGCCTGCGGCACCTGCTCGTCGACCGCCCGCAGCCGGGCCCGCTGGGCGGCCAGCGACGGCTCGGCGGCGTAGGCCCGCGCCAGGGCCTCCTCCAGCGGCTCGGCGACGGCGGGTGAGGCGGCGAGCGCCAGGACGACGGCGCCGGCGGCGAGGCGGGCGAAAGAACGGCACGACCGACGGTCGTGCCGTGGACCGGGGCGGGGCATGGCTGGCACGGGGGCTGGGGGCGGGTGATCGACGGGGATGATACGGCGCCCGCTTCCCGCCTCCTGCGCGGCGCCCGGCGAAAAATCCCCGCCTGCCGGAGCCGCTTCGGCCGTGCAAGGGAGAGGCGACACACGAAACGAGGACCCCGGCGATGCCGAACGACGATGCCGACACGATGATGGGGAACATGCTGCTGCACGTGAATCTGCTGGCGATGCGCGCGCTGCTGGTCAAGGTGATGGAGGAGCTGTTCCGCCGCTCCGACGATCCCGCGGCCAAGGCCGACGAGTGGCTGCGGCTGTTCGACCGGTCGGCGAGCCGGATGACCTTTCCCGACGCCTCGCCGGAATGGAGCGACCTCGCCGCCCAGGAGTTCCGCGACATCCTGGTGCAGACCATCGGCCACGCCCGGTCGCTGGCGGTGCCCGCGCCGGCCGCATCCCGTGCGGACGCACCGCGGGACGACGCCGCCGCGGCCCCGCGCGCCGCGGCGTGACGGCCTGGTGGCGGCCCGTCAGCGTGCGGCGGGCGCCAGCAGGATGGCGGCGTGGCCCGGCAGCGTCCAGGCACCGTCGTCGGCGAGCTGCGGCGTGCCGCCGCCGCCGTAGGCGACGTCCTCGCTGGTCCACACCGTCGCCCAGCCGCGCCCGGCCGGCGGCGCCAGCAGCGGCTCCGGCATGGGCAGCAGCGGCAGGTCGTGGCCCAGGTTGACCAGCAGCAGCCGGTCGTCGCCGTCGCCGCCGAAGAAGCGCAGCACGAACGCCTCCTCGCCCAGCACCGCGCCGTCGAGCGCGCCGGCGCGGCGGTTGCGCAGCACCGGGTCCTCGCGGCGCAGGCGCAGCAGCTCCCGGTGCATCTCCCAGAGCGGCCGGTTGCGCTCGCGCTCGCGGTGGTCGAGCCTGCACCGCGCGAAGGTCGCCGCGTCGTCGGGTGCGGCGAGGTGGCGCCGCATGGCGTCGCTGTCGAGGCTGGGGAACTGGCGCAGGAAGGCGGCGCGCCCTTCGGCCACCTGGGCGGCCAGCTCCGGCTTGTGGTCGGCGAAGTAGAGGAACGGCGCCGAGGCGCCGAACTCCTGGCCCTGGAACAGCATCGGCGTGCCGGGGCCGAGCAGCATCAGCGCCGTCATCGCCCGCCAGCAGCCGGGCGCCGCCAGGGCGTGGCCGCGCTGGCCGCCGCCGGAGTTGGCGATCTGGTCGTGGTTCTGCAGGAAGGTGACGAAGGCGGCCGGCGGTGTGCCGAAGGCGGGCGTGCCGCGCGGCTGCCGCTGCCACTGGTACCACTGGCCCTGATAGAGGAACCCGTGCTTCATGGCCGAGACGAACTCCTGCGGCCGGCCCTTGTGGTCGCTGTAGTAGGCCTCGCTGCGCCCGGTCAGGGCGACCATGGCGGAGTGGTGGAAGTCGTCGTTCCACAGCGCGTCCAGCCCGCAGCCGCCGGCGTCGGGCGGCCGCACCAGGCCGCTGTCCTGGGTCTCGTTCTCGCCGATCACCAGGGTCGTCCGGCCGCCCGCCGCCCGCGCCACGGCGCGGCGGATCTCGGCCAGGATGTGCGGGCGCGAGGCGTCGAAGATCTGCTGGGTGGCGTCGAGGCGCAGGCCGTCCAGGTGGAACTCGTCGATCCAGTAGGCGGCGTTGGCCAGCACGAACGCGCGCACCGGGCCGCTGTCGGGGCCGTCGAAGTTGATGGCGTCGCCCCACTCGTTGTCGTAGCGGTCGGTGGTGTAGGCCTCGGCGAAGCACGAGAGATAGTTCCCGTCCGGGCCGAAATGGTTGTAGACCACGTCGAGGATCACCGCCAGGCCGAGGGCGTGCGCCCGGTCGACGAAGCGGCGCATGGCGTCGGGCGTGCCGTAGAGCTGGCTCGGCGCGAACAGGTCGACGCCGTCGTAGCCCCAGCCGAAGCGTCCGGGAAAGGCCGCCACCGGCATGATCTCCAGCACCGTGACGCCGAGGGCGGCGAGGTGCGGCAGCTCGCCCATGGCGGCCTCCCAGGTGCCCTCCGGCGTGAAGGTGCCGATGTGCATCTCGTAGAGCACCGCCTCGTCGAGGGCGTGACCCAGCCAGGCACCGTCGGTCCAGGCGAAGCGGCCGGGGTCGACCACCTCCGACGGGCCGTGCGGTCCGTCGGGCTGGAAGCGCGACGCCGGATCGGGCAGCACCCGGTCGTCGCCGTCGAGACGGAAGCCGTAGCGGCTGCCGGGCGGCACGCCCTCGAGCAGGGCGGCATGGTGGCCGTCGCCCTCCGCCGTCAGCGCCGTCGCACGGGCGCCCGGCTCGACCACGACCTCGACGCGGCGCGCCCGCGGCGCCCAGACGCGGACGTGGACGCGGTCGCCGGGCAGCGCCTCGGCGCCGACGGGGTAGCGCCGGCGAACGTCGGCGTGGGACGCGGCTGCGGATGCACGGTCGGAATGGCTCACGCGGGGGCACCTCGGCAGAGGACGGTGCTGGCCGTCCGGTGCTCCCACAACAGCCCAGCCCGCCGCTTGCTCCCCGCCGCCTGCTCCCGGTGCCCGGCCGGCGCGCCGCCCGCCGTCAGGCGCCGGCGTGGAAGCGGGCCGCCTGCACGCGGTTCTGCACCCCCAGCTTGCGGAAGACGTGGCAGAGGTGCGACTTCACCGTCACCTCGCTGACGTTGAGCCGGCGGGCGATCAGCTTGTTGGACAGGCCTTCGCGCAGCAGCTCGAGGATCTCGCGCTCGCGGCCGGTCAGGCCGGCCTCGGCGCCGACGCCGGCGGCCGACGCCCAGGACGCGATGCCGATGCGCGGGTCGTCGATCAGGGCCGCGGGAATGTAGCGCTCGCCGGCGAGGACGAGCCGCAGCGCCGACACCATGGCCTGGGCGCTGAGGCGTTTGGGGATGAAGCCGGCGACCCCGAGCGCCAGGGCGGTGAGGATGAGCTTGCGGTCCGTGCTCGACGAGAGGACGACCACGGGAAGCGCCGGATGGCGCTCGCGGACGAGGCGGATGACGTCGGCGGCCTCGACGCCCGGCATGTCGGGATCGAGCACGAGGAGACGCACGTCGGCGACGTTCAACAAGACTTCGATCGTCTCCCCGAAGCTTCCGGCTTCGTACACCTCGACATCCTTGCCGATGTCGCGCAAGAACGGGCGCAGCCCTTCGCGAACCATCACATGATCGTCGGCCATCAATATTCGCACGCCGTCCCCCATTTCCCTTGCATGGCCCATCAGTCCATCAGGAAGCTCTCATAGGAGGAGGGGGTTCTCAATAATTTTATTGTTGCCGATCGATCGAAACTTTTGCTCGATGCGGCGACCGCTTCGAACCGGATGCCGCTCGGAGAGCCGCGCGCTTCCCGGTCCGCCCTGGCATCGTCCGCATCGATCCGTTCGGACCGGTGTCTCGGCCGAACGGCGGAGGGGCGGGGTCGAAGGACGCGGGGCCGGCGGCCCGGCCCCGCTTGCGGCGTTATGCCGCACCCCAGGAATGATGGCGCTCGAAGGAACACCGGCGATCCCGCCGCTGCGGCCGCCGGTGTCCGCCGGTCATTCGTAGTCGGCCCAGGTGACGCCGCGGTTGCGGTCGTAGGAGAGCGAAATCTTGCTCACCTTGCACAGGTCGAAGCTCTCCCACTCCGCTTCCTCTTCGTCCTCGAAGACGATGCGGACGTCCCAGAGGCAGGGCTTCTCCTTGCGCGAGAAGACGATGTTGACCGCTTCGCCGTTGTCCAGGATGTCGCGCCCGAGGACGTCCTCTTCCCAGTCGTCCGCATGGTTGGGGCTGACATAGACCTCGTGGATGGCGTAGCCGGTGCGGTTGACCAGGGTGAAATCCTGCTTGCCCTGGGCCAGAGCGCCGCCGGGGGCGGCGAACGTCAGCGACACCAGGGCGGTCGCCGCCAGGGTCCGAAGCATCTTCATGGGCGCGATCTCCGATCGGTTTGGGGAACGCCGGGGGGAGCGGGCGCGCTCCCCGGCCGACCGGATCATGGTAGCGCCAGATAATCGGGACCCATCCAGAGGGGGTATGAGGAATCGCCGAGTCAGCCCGCGGAATCCGCGGCGATGGCGCGGGCCACGGCGATCCACGCCTCGTCGGGGTCGGCGTCGCGCAGCGCCAGCAGCGGCGGCCAGACGCCGAGCCGGCTGCCGCGGCGCTGGTGCAGCAGGCGCTCCACCTCCTCGGGGGTGGGCAGGCGGTCGCCCTTCTTCTGGTTGCAGCGGCGGTGGGCCAGCACGACGTTGCCCGGCGAGTCGACGCCGCCGTAGGCCTGGGGGATCAGGTGGTCGAAGGTGGCCTGCCGCCCGACCGGCTCGCCGCAGTAGAAGCAGCGCCCACCCTGGGCGACGTCCATCAGCAGGGCGTCGTCGCGGTCGACCGCCACCGTCCCGTCACTCCGCCCGCTCGATCGCGCCCCAGAGGTCGTACTCGTCGGCGTGCTCGATGGTGACGTCGACGAGGTCGCCGGGCTTCACGCCGGTCTCGCCGTTGAGGAAGACGCTGCCGTCGATCTCCGGCGCCTCGGCGTAGGAGCGGCCGACGGCGCCGTCCTCGTCGACCTCGTCGATCAGCACGCCCAAGGTCCAGCCGACCCGGCGCTGCAGGCGCTCGGCGCTGATCGCCTTCTGCGTCTCCATCAGGCGCTGGTAGCGCTCCCGCTTGACCTCCTCGGGCACGGCGCCGGGCAGCTCGTTGGCCTTGGCCCCGGCCACCGCCTCGTAGGGGAAGCAGCCGACCCGGTCGAGCTGCGCCTCCGTCAGCCAGTCCAGCAGGAACTGGAAGTCCTCCTCCGTCTCGCCGGGGAAGCCGACGATGAAGGTGGAGCGCAGGGCCAGATGCTCGCACTCGCGCCGCCAGCGCTGGATGCGCTCCAGGGTCTTGTCCTGGGCGGCCGGGCGGCGCATCGCCTTCAGCACGGTGGGGGAGGCGTGCTGGAAGGGGATGTCCAGGTAGGGCAGGATGCGCCCCTCGGCCATCAGCCCGATCACCTCGTCGACGTGGGGGTAGGGGTAGACGTAGTGCAGCCGCACCCACAGGTCGAAGTTCGCCAGCTCCCGGCACAGGTCGGCGAAGCGGGTGCGCACGGTGCGGTCGTACCACGGCCGCTCGGCGTATTTCAGGTCGACGCCGTAGGCGCTGGTGTCCTGGGAGATCACCAGCAGCTCCTTGACGCCGTTGGTGGCCAGCTTCTCCGCCTCGCGCAGCACCCGGTCGACGGGGCGGCTGACCAGGTCGCCGCGCAGGTCGGGGATGATGCAGAAGGTGCAGCGGTTGTTGCAGCCCTCGGAGATCTTCAGATAGGCGTAGTGGCGCGGCGTCAGCCGGATGCCCTGGGGCGGCACCAGGTCGACGTAGGGGTCGTGGGCCGGCGGCACCGCCTCGTGCACCGCCTCCACCACCGCCTCGTACTGGTGCGGCCCGGTGACCGACAGCACGCCGGGGTGGGCGGCGCGGATCGCCGCGGCGTCGCCGCCCATGCAGCCGGTGACGATGACCCGCCCGTTCTCCTTCAGCGCCTCGCCGATGGCGTCGAGCGATTCCCGCTTGGCGCTGTCGAGGAAGCCGCAGGTGTTGACGATGACCGCGTCGGCCCCGTCGTAGCTGCCGGAGATCTCGTAGCCCTCGGCGCGCAGGCGCGTCAGGATGCGTTCGGAATCGACCAGCGCCTTGGGGCAGCCGAGGCTGACGATGCCGACTTTGGGCGCGGTGCGGGTGAGGGTCTTGGGATCGGGCGTGTTCATGGCGCGCATATATAGGCGTCCGGGGGTGGAGCGCCAGCCGAATCGCGGGGACCGGCCGATGCCCCGTCCGGTCACGCTGTCCCGAAGGTCTCGGCGGCGAAGCGGAAGGCCCGCAGGGTGCCGCTCTCGCGGTCCGGGGCGAGCCCGGCCTTGGCCTTGAGGTGGCGCAGGAAGTCCCGCCGCTCCGGCAGGGCGCTCCACACCTTGGGCAGGAACAGGGCGGAGCGGCCGCGGTCGCGGACGATCAGCCCGTCCTCGTGGGGCCGCAGGTCGGCCAGCAGCGCCGCCTCGTCGGCGAAGGCGACGGGACGGTCGTGGCTGAGGATGGAGACGGTGAGCGTGACCCGCGGCAGCTCCGCGGCACTCAGCGGCGGGAAGCGCGGGTCCTGCACCGCCGCCTTCAGCGTGTTGCCGACGACGTCGCGGATCAGCGGCTCGACCGGCGCCAGGGTGCCGATGCAGCCGCGCAGGCTGCCGTCCACCTCCAGGGTGACGAAGGTGCGGCGGGCGGCGCGCAGGGGCAGGGGGAAGCTCTCCACCGCCACCTCCGGCGCGCGGCCGCGCTCCACGACGTGGCGGAGCGTGCGCAGGGCGGCGTCGAGGAGCTGGGCGCGGTGGGCCTCCGACAGGCGGGCTTCGGCGGCGGGCTCGAAGGTGTAGGCGCCGTAGCCGACGACCCGGCGGCGGTCGCCGGCCGTGTCGCCGGAGTTGCGCAGGTCGTGGGTGGTCGCCCGCAGGTCGAGCGCCCGGGCGCGGCGCAGCAGGCCGGACAGCGGGACGTGGCCGCAGGCGTGGTCGCCGTCGAGCCGGTCGTCGGCCGCCGCCTCGATGGCCTGGGACGTCGCCAGGTCGAGCCGCCGCGCGGTGTCGTAGTCGTGGAAGTGGCTGAGGTCGGAGGAGACGACGACCAGCGTCTCCGGCCCGCCCCACAGCCGCTCCAGCACCCGCTCCACCGCCTCCGCCGGGGCGGCGCCGACCACCAGCGGCACCACCGCCGCCGCCGGGAAGCAGCGCTGGATGAAGGGCAGGTGCACCTCCAGCCCGTGCTCGCCGTCGAAGGCGCGGTCGAGGATCTGCACGCCGGGCAGGTCGAGGATGGCGGCGATGCCGGCGCGGTCGACCGCCACCGTGCCGAGCGGTGTGCGCAGCCCGTCGGCGCTGGGCGCCGCCAGCCCGCGGAACGGGTGCCGGTGGGCCGGCCCCAGCAGGACGACCCGGCGGACCGCGGCGCCGCGGTGGCGCACCGCGGCATAGGCGGTGCCGGCGATGGCGCCGGAATAGACGTAGCCGGCGTGCGGCGCGACGATGGCCTTGGCCGGCAGCGGCTCGCCCGGCGCCCGGCCGATGCAGTCGGCGACCATGCGGTCGAGGGCGGCGGGATCGGCGGGGTAGAAGGTGCCGGCGACGGCGGGCGGGCGCACGGTCGTCATGGTGGCGGTCATGGTGGCGGCGGTCATGGTCGGGTCCGAAGGGGGCGTGGACACGGGAAACGGAATACCCATCTAAGCGGAAAGCGAACTCCCCAGAATTCGGGTGCGCCGCGGACTTTTTCCAGTGGTCCGGCGGCCGTCATCTTTGGGACCTTGAGCCATGACCGAGCCGTTTCCCGCCCGCTACTGGCACGCCCTCGACGATGGGCGCCTGCAGTGCGACCTGTGCCCGCGCCACTGCCGCCTGTCGGACGGGCAGCAGGCGCTGTGCTTCGTGCGCGAGCGCCGGGGCGACCGGCTGGTGCTGAGCACCTATGGGCGCTCGTCGGGCTACTGCATCGATCCCATCGAGAAGAAGCCGCTGGCCCATTTCCTGCCGGGCACGCCGGTCCTGTCCTTCGGCACGGCGGGCTGCAACCTGACCTGCAAGTTCTGCCAGAACTGGGACATCTCCAAGAGCCGCACGGTCGACACCTTGGCCGACGCCGCCAGCCCCGTCGCCATCGCCCGCGCGGCGGCGGCGACCGGCTGCCGTTCGGTGGCCTTCACCTACAACGACCCGGTGATCTTCCTGGAGTACGCGGTCGACGTGGCCGCGGCCTGCCGCGCCGCCGGCGTGCGGACGGTGGCCGTCACCGCCGGCTACATCTGCGCCGAGCCGCGGGCGGAGTTCTTCGCCGCCATGGACGCCGCCAACGTCGACCTCAAGGCCTTCACCGAGGCGTTCTACCACAAGGTGACCGGCGCCCACCTGGCGCCGGTGCTCGACACGCTGAAGTACATCCGGCACGAGACCGACACCTGGCTGGAGATCACCACCCTGCTGATCCCCGGCGAGAACGACGGCGACGCCGAGCTGGACGCCATGACCGGCTGGATCGCCGAGCATCTCGGCCCCGAGGTGCCGCTGCACCTGACCGCCTTCCACCCCGACCACCGCATGCTCGACAAGGACCGCACGCCGCACGCCACCCTGGTCCGCGCCCATGCCATCGCCCGGCGCAACGGGCTGCATCACGTCTACCTCGGCAACGTCGACGACCCCGCCCGCGCCGCCACCCACTGCGCCGGCTGCGGCGCCCGGCTGATCGGCCGGCGCGGCTACGCCATCACCGACTGGCGGCTCGACGCGCACGGCGCCTGCCAAGCCTGCGGCACGGCGCTGGCGGGGGTGTTCGAGGCGCGGCCGGGCACCTGGGGATCGCGGCGGCAGCCGGTACGGCTGCGCGACGTCGCGGCGGCGTGAGGCGGCGGAGGCGATTCCCTTCCGCGTCAGCGGCACGGTCGGCAGCGCCGCCGCGCCGCAACCCTGACCGTCGCCGCACGCGCGTTGACGCCGATCCTCCGCCTTCTGTATTGACCGTGCAGGCAACCATCCCCGTACGCGCAGGCGAGGTCCCCGTGACGCACCCCCTCCCGTCCGCCCGGTCCGGCCCGGCGATCGGCCGCCGCACCGCCCTCCGGCTGGGGGCGGCCGCGGCCGCCTCGGCGGCGCTGCCGGGGGCGCTGCGCGCCCAAGGCGCGCCGGAGGCCAAGGGGGCGCGGGTCGTCCTGCTGGGGACCAAGGGCGGGCCGCGGGTCGGCGGGCGCCGCTCCAACCCGGCCAACGCCCTCGTCGTCGACGGCGGTACCTACGTGGTCGACACCGGCATGGGTGTCACCCGCCAGCTCGTCGCTGCGGGGATCGACCTCGGGAGCATCCGGGCGATCTTCGTCTCCCACCACCATTCCGACCACCAGCTCGAGTTCGGCAACCTCGTCTACAACGTCTGGGCGGCCGGCGCCCTGAAGCGGCCGATCGACGCCTACGGGCCGCCCGGCGTCGAGCAGATGGCGGCCGACTACTGGCGGCTGAACCGCCTCGACGTGGCGACCCGCATGGCCGACGAGGGCCGGGCCGACCCGGCGGCGTTGCTGCGGGCGCACGATTTCGCCGCCAAGGCCGGCGCGGTGATGAGCGACGAGCGGGTGCGGGTGAGCGCCTTCACCACGCCGCACCCACCGCTGGAGAACCTCGCCTACCGCTTCGAGACGCCCTACGGCAGCGTCGTCTTCTCCGGCGACACCGCCTACAACCCGGCGCTCGCCGAGTTCGCCCGCGACGCCGACGTGCTGGTGCACGAGGTGCTGTACGTCCCCGGCGTCGACGCGCTGGTGAAACGGGTCAACGGTTCCCCGGCCTTCCGCAACCACCTCCTGGAAAGCCACACCGCGGCCGAGCAGGTCGGCATGATCGCCGCCCAGGCCGGCGTCAAGACGCTGGTGCTGAGCCACTTCGTGCCCGGCGACATGGAGTGGATCACCGACGACATGTGGCGCGACGAGGCCGCGAAGCACTTCAAGGGCGACATCGTCGTCGGCCGCGACCTCCTGGAGATCCCCCTGGGCTGAGGCGCGGGACGCACGGCGGCGGGCCCGGCCGGATCACCCCAGCGAGACGTCGAGGAACATCATCAGCGCCAGCCCCACCATGAGGCCCGACGTGGCGAGGCTCTCGTGGCCCTTGCGGTGGGTCTCGGGGATGATCTCGTTGGAGATGACGAACAGCATCGCCCCGGCGGCGAAGCCGAGGCCCCAGGGCAGCAGCGGCTGCGACACCGACACCACGCCGGCGCCGAGCAGGCCGCCGAACGGCTCGACCAGCCCGGTGGCGAGCGCCAGCCCGACGGCGACCAGGCGGCCGTAGCCGAGCGAGGCCAGCGAGGTGGCGACCGCCAGCCCCTCCGGCATGTTCTGCAGGCCGATGGCGAGCGCCAGCGCGTGGCCCTCCTGCTCCCCGCCGCCGTAGCCGACGCCGACCGCCAGCCCCTCGGGAAAATTGTGCAGGGTGATGGCGACGACGAACAGCCAGATCCGCCGCACCCGCGCCGTGGCGTGGCCGTTGGGTCCGCTGACGAAGTGCTCGTGCGGGGCGTAGCGGTTGATCAGGCCGAGCGCCAGGGCGCCCATCAGGATGGCGGCGATGACGATGCCGGCGGCGGCCGAGCCGCCGAACCCCTGCTCGCGCGCCGCGTCCAGGCCCGGCACGATCAGCGAGAAGAAGGAGGCCGCCAGCATCACCCCGGCGGCGAAGCCGAGCAGCGTGTCCTGCAGGCGCTGCGAGAGGTCGCGGATCACCAGCACGGGCAGGGCGCCCAGCCCCGTGGCGGCGCCGGCCGCCGCACTGCCCGCCAGACCCATCCACACCGTCGACCACTCCATGCCCGCTCCTTCGTCCGCGTCCGTCGCCCCCGATGAACACGGCCGGCGCCGCTTCGGTCCGCAGAAGGACGCTCAGCGCGGGCGCGGCTTGGCGCGCGCGGTGGGTTCGGCCTGCATGGGATCGTCGGGCCAATAATGCTTCGGGTACTGGCCCTTGAGGTCGGCTTTCACGTCCTTGTAGGCGTTGGCCCAGAAGCTGGCAAGGTCGCGCGTCACCTGCACCGGGCGGCGCGCCGGCGACAGCAGGTGCAGCAGCAATGGCACCCGCCCGCCGGCGATCCGCGGCGTCTCGGCCAGCCCGAACATCTCCTGCAGGCGCACCGCCAGCACCGGCTCCTCCGCGGCATAGTCGATGGGCACGCGCGAGCCGCTGGGCACCGTCACGTGGGTCGGCGCCTCCTCCTCCAGCCGCTTGGGCAGCGGCCAGGGCAGCAGCCCCTTGAGCGCGCCGCCGAGGTCGAGCCGGTCGAGGTGGGCGCGCCGCGTCACCCCCGCGAGGTGGGGGCCGAGCCAGTCCTCCAGCCCCGCCGCCAGGGCGGTGTCGGAGACGTCCGGCCATTCCTCCCCCTCGATGCGCCGCAGGAAGGCGACGCGGGCCTGCCAGCGCCGCAACTCGTCGGTCCAGGGCAGGCAGGCGAGGCCCATGGCGCGCACGCCCTCCACCATGGCGGCGGCGACGGCGTCGGCCGGCGGGTCGGCCAGCGGCTTGTCCTCCAGCGCCAGGGCGAACAGCAGCCGGCGGCGGCGGGCCAACACCGCCTGCTCGCGCTCGTCCCAGGCGACCGCCGTCTCCTCGCGGATCTGCTCGGCGAAGGTCTCCTCCAGCTCGGCCCGGGTGACCGGTGCGGCGAGGAAGATGCGCGATTCCCGCGCCGCCCCGTCGAGGTCGGCCACCGCCAGCCAGTCCTCCGCCGACAGCGGCTCGGGCTCGGCGAAGAAGGCGCCGCGGCCGTTGGACAGGCGGTACTGCGCGGCCCGGGCGCCGGGCCCGCCGCCGCCCGCCCCGCCGCCGCCGGAGCGCCGCCGGGCGATGCGGTCGGGATAGGCGAGCGCCACCAGCAGGCCGGTGGAGCCGACGTCGCCGCCCGCCCGCTCGGCGCGGAGCTGGCGGCGCCACTGGCGGGCCTGCTTCAGCGCCTGCTGCGCCGCGCCGCGCTCGACCGACAGGCCGCGGCCGGCGCGCACCCGGCCCTCCTCGTCGAGGCCGCGCAGCAGCTCCACCCGCAGGCGCAGGTCGGCGTCGCGGAAGCCGGGCTGCGCCTTGACGATGTCGCGCTCGCCGAGCAGCGCCGCCACCTCGCAGGCCAGCCCGCCGAGGCCGCGCGCGCGCGCCGCCAGCATCATGTGGGCGAGGCGCGGGTGCACGCCGAGGCCGGCCATGCGGCGGCCGTGCGGGGTGACGGCGCCCGCCGGATCGAGCGCCCCCAGCCCGCGCAGCAGCTCGCGCGCCTGGGCCAGCGCCGCGGCGGGCGGCGGGTCCAGCCAGGCGAGCGCGCCGGGATCCGCCACCCCCCAGACCGCCAGCTCTAGGGCCAGCGGCGCCAGGTCGGCGTCGAGGATCTCCGGCGGCGCGAAGGGGGCGAGCGCCCGCTGCGCCGCCTGCGGCCACAGGCGGTAGCACACACCCGGCTCCAGCCGGCCGGCGCGGCCGCGCCGCTGCTCGGCCGAGGCCTGCGAGACCTTGGCGGTGACCAGCCGGGTCATGCCGCTGCGCGGGTCGAAGCGGGGCGCGCGCATCAGGCCGCTGTCGACGACGACGCGGATGCCCTCGATGGTCAGGCTGGTCTCGGCGATCGGCGTCGCCAGCACGATCTTGCGCACGCCGGGCGGCGCGGGGGCGATGGCGCGGTCCTGGGCGTCGGCCGGCAGGTCGCCGTAGAGCGGCGCCAGCAGCACCCCCGGGCCGGCGACCGTCTCCTCCAGGAGTGCCTGCACCCGGCGGATCTCGCCGGCGCCGGGCAGGAAGACCAGCAGGTTGCCGCCCTCCTCGGCGAGGCCGCGGCGCACCGCGGCGGCCACCGCGTCCTCGATCCGGGCGCCCGGGGCGGGGGCGTCGAGGTGGCGGGTCTCCACCGGGAAGGCGCGGCCCTCGCTGGTCACCAGCGGCGCGCCGCCCAGCAGGGCGGCCACCGGGGCGCCGTCCAGGGTGGCCGACATCACCACCAGCCGCAGATCGTCGCGCAGGGCGCCGCGGGCCTCCAGGCACAGCGCCAGCGCCAGGTCGGCGTCGATGCCGCGCTCGTGGAACTCGTCGAACAGCACCACGCCGACGCCGGACAACTCCGGGTCGTCCTGGAGCTGGCGCAGGAACAGGCCGTCGGTTACCACCTCGACGCGCGTCCCCGGGCCGACCCGGGTGTCGAGGCGGACGCGGTAGCCGACGGTTTCGCCCACCGCCTCGCCCAGCATGGCGGCCATCCGCCGGGCGGCGGCGCGGGCGGCGAGGCGCCGCGGCTCCAGCACCACCACCTTGCGGCCGGCCAGCCAGGGGGCGTCGAGCAGGGCCAGCGGCACCCGCGTCGTCTTGCCGGCGCCGGGCGGCGCCTGCAGCACGGCGGCGCCGCGCTCCTCCAGGGCGGCCAGCAGGTCGGGCAGGACGGCGTCGATGGGGAGTGACGGCACGGCGGCGGGCCTCTACTCTCGGCGGAACGGCAACGGCCGCTCTGCTATCACACCCCGCCGGTGCCGTCACCGGCCGCCTCGGACCGACGGGACACGCATGGTCAACGCCAAGAAGTACTCGCCCGTCCTGGACGCGATCCTGCACGGCGGGTCGAGCGTGGCGATGAACCTGATCGAGCTGTCGCGGGCGGCGCCGCGGGAGACGTGGCTGTTCTCCTCGCGGGCCCTCAACCACGCGGTGATCTTCAAGTATCCCAACTTCCCCGAGCGCCTGCCGGCGCGCGACCGGTCGGGCTGGAGCGGCCGGCCGCAGGAGCCCGAGGATTTCCGGCCCATCGAGACCGGGGTCTACCTTCCCTACGATTCCGAGCATCCCCGCGACGGCGGCTCCGCCTTCTACCTGCGGCAGAAGAACTACGGCGCGCTGATGCAGGAGTATCTCGGCCTCGCCGGCGCCGCCGAGCAGGCCGACCTGACGGGCGACCTGGTGGTCCTCAACCTTCTGGACACGGTGCCGTCGCTCGACCCCTTCCTCGTCAAGGACTGCCTGGACGCCAACGGCGTCCGCTTCCACGACTCCTATCTGCGGCTCGACCCGCAGGAGGTGGCGAAGATCCGCCAGGCGATCGCCGGGAAGATCTCCGAGATCGTCGACACGGCCTTCGCCGACGGGCAGCGGACGGCCGGGGACAAGGCGCGGATGATCGAGTCCCTGTGGGACCCGACCCTGCCCGAGGGCAAGGAGTTCGTCACCGCCTTCGGCATCGCCGAGGCGGAGGCGCCGCTGGTGTTCGGGGCGTGGAAGGGGATCACCTTCTACCAGGTGCGGCTGCGCGAGATCGCGCCGGCCATGGGCGAGGCGCTGCGCTGGTTCGCCTCGCCCGCGTCGGCGCCCAGCGACACCATGGCGGTCAGCCGCGACGACCGCGACCGGCTGCAGATGTTCAAAGGCGGCATCGCCCGCAAGCTGGTCGCCGTCGGCGAGGAGGCGCGCGCGCTGCTGCGCGACTACGAGGCCTGCCACCAGGCGTTCCTCGCCGGCCGCTCGCGCCGGCTGGTGACGTTCCTCAAGGACTCGCGGCGGACCTACTGGATCCTGGCGAGCTGCATCTCGGCGCTGCAGGGCGCGCTCAGCCTGCTGTTCGACGCCGTCCGGCCGCAGCGGGAGCAGCGCCTCACCTTCGACGAGCAGCAGGACCTGTTCAAGCGGCTCGACGTCGTGCTGGAGCGCAAGCGCGACGCGCCGAAGGCGTTCTGATACCGCCGAGCCGAAACCGTGACACGTTTGCCCCCACCCTCCCCCGCTGCGCAGGGGAGGGTGGGGGCAAGAGATGCGCCGGCCGTTGCGCTCAGCCCGCCAGCGCCGCCCAGTCGATCTCGTACTCGCGGTCGCCCGGCTTGTAGCCCTTGAAGGCGGCGATCACCTCGTCGACCGTCTTGCCGTCGGGCACGTTGCGGATCTCGTAGACGATGGAATCGCCGCTCGTCGGGCCGACGTCGGCCGTCTTCAGCGCCTTGGAGACCAGCCCTTCGCGGGCCACCTTGATCATGATGGATGCCATTGCACGCTCCCGTGGTTGCAGCCCCTGTTCGTCGCCGCTCCGGTCGGCGAGTCCTCGACGGCGGGCGTTGACCGCCCGTCCGGACCTCGTTCGTCGGTCGGCGATATAGAGCAAGATCGCTTTTGGCCGATCCGGCCAAAAGCGTGAATCTTGCTCTAAACCTTTAAATTTGGAGCGGGATCACCTGGAGTGATCCCGCTCCAATCGGAAACGGCGGGCCGGCGGGGTGCGACGGTCTGTCGCATCCCGCGCCGGCGGGATCAGCCGGCGTCGAACAGCGGCTGGAAGCGGGCGACGGCGACCATCCGCCGGATCTCGTCGCGGGCGCCGCGGACGGAGAAGGCGAGGCTCTTGCGCTGCGCCAGGTCGCGGGCGATGACGACCATGCCGAGCCCGGAGGAGTCGAGGAACTCCAGCTCCGCCAGGTCGAGCACGACGCCGTGCCCGGCCGGCCCGTCGACGGCGGCGAGCACCGCCCGGAAGGTCTCATGGTCGGCGAAGGTCAGGCGACCGTTCAGGAGGATCTCGGTGGCCTCGGGGGTGCTGCGGATGCGGTAGTCCATGCCACGCTCGGCCGTTGCGCGCGTCCCGGCCGCGCGGCGGCGCGGCAACGCAGCGGCGACCATAGCACGGCGCCGCCCGGCGCGCCACGCGCACGCCCCGGGGCGCCGCCCCGGGGGATGCGGCCCTGGGGATGCGGCCCTGGGGATGCGGCCCGGGGGATGCGGCCCTGGGGATGCGGCCCGGGGGATGCGGCCCTGGGGATGCGGCCCGGGGGATGCGGCCGGCGTCACCGCATGGAGACGGCCTCGATCGCCGGTGCCCCGGTGCTGCCGGCGATGGTGGCGACCAGCCATTCCGAATAGGCGGCGCGCGCCTCGTCGCCGAGATGCATGAAGTTGCAGTAGCTGGCGTCGCGCTGCAGGCGGGCGGGGAAGCGCCAGACGTCGAACGCCCCGTCGGCGGCGAGGCGGGCCGTCGCCTCCGGCAGATAGGGCGCGCCGCCGAAGCGGCTCTGCTCCACCGCCGGCGGGCGGCGCATCTCCAGCACCGCGACGGCGACGCCGGCCGCCGCCGCGCGCTCGGCGAAGGCGCGGGCGCGTTGGTAGGCCGGGGAGTCGGCGGCCAGCGCGAAGCGCCAGTCCTGATCGTCGACGAACGCCGCGACGCCGCCCGCCGCCGGCGGCGCGCAGGTCTTGGCGTATTGCTGGCGCACCTGGTCGAGGGCGAAGGGGGGGCCGCCCACCAGGGTGTCGGCGACGGCGCGCAGCCGCTCCTTGGCGAAGGCCAGCGGCCGGCGCTCGCGGAACAACAGGTCCATGTCGAGCAGCACCAGATCGGGCTGGCTGGCGATGATGCGGTCCAGCAGCGGCTCGAAGTCGGCGAACTCGGCGGCGTTGGCGGAGATGCGCAGGAAATGGAAGGGGGGCAGGCCCTCGGCCGCGGCCATCCGCGCCATCTCCCCCTCGTCCAGCGTCGCCATGCGCAGGCGCGACGTGCCGAGCGCCACCACCAGCGTGCTGTCCGGCGTCTGCTGGGCGTGGAAGGCGGCGGCGTCGATGCGGTTGCGGTTGTACAGGACGAAGGGGTCGGAATAGGTGGTGAAGCCCACCCTCTCCAGCGCGTACACCGTCGTGGTGCCGACGGCGCCGAGCAGCGCCGCGACGACGGCCAGCCGCAGCAGGCCGCCGACGAGGCGGCGGGCGCGGTCGGCACGGCGCGGCGGATCGGCGTCGGCCTGGGCGGGGCGCGGGGCGGCGGGCGGCGGGGCGGACTCGGTCGGGGAGGGCTCGGTCATGACGGCGGCGGTCCCTGGGGAGGCGGGGGTGCACCCCTTCCAACGCTTTCCCGCGGGTGGCGCTCCCCGGCCCGTCGCCGAAATTCCGGGTTATCTCCGTCCCACGAAGGGAGAGGCCACGGCGCCGCATTGATCCCGCCGCGCCGGCGCGCCACACTGGCGCACCACGACGACGGAGGGCGCCATGGGGCGCGGCCTGGTGATGCAGGACGGGAAGCGGGACGGCACGGACGGGCGGCGGCGGGCCGTGCTGCGCGGGATCGTGCTGCTGGCGGCGGCGGGCGCCGCGACGGCCCGCCCGGCCGCGGCGATGCGCCCGCTGGCGGTCGAGGACTACCGCGCCGTGCTCGACGAGGGATGCGGGGCGACCGCCTACCACCGCCGCCAGTTCGACGAGGCGGCGGCGCGGCTCGGCGTCGCCCTCAGCGCCGAGCAGCGCGCGGCCATCCTGGCCCGGCAGCTCTGCCCGACCTGCGGCTGCCTGCTGGCCGAGGCGCTGGCGATGCCGGCGCCCGCCCTGCCGTTCTGAGCCGGCCGCGGCTTCCGGACTTCGGCTTCCGGGGTGCGGCCTTCGGGGTGCGGCTTTCGGTGCCGCCACGCCGCGATTGGTGTAAGCTGCGGGCGTTCGTTAGCAGACGAGGCGGCCATGACGACGGAAATCCGCACCTTCCAGATTCCCGACGCGACCCGCGAGGAGGCGCAGGGCGTCCTGTCCGCCTTCCTGCGCACCGTGGAGGTCCAGCGGATCGACACCGCCTACGCGGACGGGGCCTGGCAGGTGCTGGTCCTGTTCCAGGATCTGCGCCGCAAGGAGGAGTCGCGCCAGATCGAGAGCGCCATCATCGGCGCCCTCAACGCCTGGCGCGAGCGCGTGGCGCACCGCACCGACACGACCCGCGACGCCGTGCTGCCGGACGAGCTGGTGCCGGAGATCGCCCGCTTCGCCCCGACCACCGAGCGCGAGCTGTCGGTGATCGTCGGCACCCGCGACATGGGCGTCGGCCAGCACGGGGCCGAGATCGTGCAGGTCGTGCGCAGCACCCTGGACGAGCTGATCGACGACTGACGCCGACGCTCCGGCCCGTCAACGACCGGGCGGGGCCGCTCAGGCCGCGGTGACCGGCGGCTCGGCCTTCTCGACCTTGAGGACGATGCCGTCGATGCCGACGACGCGCACCGTGGTTCCCGTCGGCAGGTCCGGCCCTTCGACGGTCCAGTGCGAATCGCCGACGATGGCCCGGCCGCGGCCGTTGACGATGGCGGTCTCCAGGGTGTGCAGCGTGCCCAGGTACTGTTCCGCCCGGCGGTTGAGGTGCAGGGTGGGGTCGGGCTCCGGGCCGCGCCGGTAGACCAGGCGGGCGCCGAGGACGGCGCCGATGGCGAGCACGCCGAACAGCAGGAGCTGGAACTGCCAGACCATCTCCGGCCACGCCAGGAGGACCAAGCCGACCACGCCGGCCGCACCGCCCAGCCACAGGAAGGCCGCACCCGGCGCCACCGCCTCCACCGCGCCGAGCCCCACCGCGAGCACCCACCAGTGCCAGAACTCGATCATCCGCCTTCGCCTCCGCACCCGCCGCCGGTCATGCCCGGCCGTGCCTCACAGGTCCGTGCCGACGTGTTTAGCGCGGTTCATTCCTCGCTCCAAGGGCCGCGGGGCTGCCGGGGCTCCGGCGGCGGGGGCGCCGCGACCGCCACGGCGGCCGGTGCCGGCGGCTCGGGCGTGCGGCCGGAGAAGGCCTCGCGGGCGATCTCCGCCACGCCGGCGATGGAGCCGATGACGCCGGTGGTCTCCAGCGGCATCAGCATGACCTTCTGGTTGGGCGCCGACGCCAGCTTCGTCAGCGCCTCGACGTAGCGCTGGGCGACGAAGTAGTTGATCGCCTGCAGGCCGCCGTCGGCGACCGCCCGGGCCACCATGTGGGTGGCCTTGGCCTCGGCCTCGGCCTCGCGCTCGCGCGCCTCGGCGTCGCGGTAGGCGGCCTCCCGCCGGCCCTCGGCCTCGAGGATGGCCGCCTGCTTCTCGCCCTCGGCGCGCAGGATGGCGGCCTGGCGCTGCCCTTCCGCCACCAGGATGGCGGCGCGGCGCTCGCGTTCCGCCTTCATCTGCCCGGCCATGGAGTCGATGAGGTCGCGCGGCGGCTGGATGTCGCGGATCTCGATGCGGGTCACCTTGACGCCCCACGGGGTGGTCGCGTCGTCGACCACGGCGAGCAGCTGGGCGTTGATCTTGTCGCGCTGCGACAGCAGCTCGTCCAGGTCCATCGAGCCCAGCACCGTGCGGGTGTTGGTCATGGTCAGGTTGACGATGGCGCGCTCCAGGTCGTTGACCTCGTACGACGCCTTGGCCGCGTTGATGACCTGGTAGAAGACCACGCCGTCGGCCGTGACCATGGCGTTGTCCTTGGTGATGACCTCCTGGGACGGCACGTCGAGCACGGTCTCCATCATGCTCTGCTTCTTGCCGATGTGGTCGATCACCGGCGTCACCAGGTGCAGGCCCGGCGCCAGGGTGCGGGTGTAGCGGCCGAAGCGCTCGACCGTCCATTCCTGCCCCTGCGGCACCGTCTTCACACCGAGCAGGACCATCACCAGCGCGAACACGAACAGCGCGATGACGAACAGCGTGAAGCCACCGAAGAGCGCGTCCATTCCCAATCCCCACATCGCTTGCGTCCCGGCGACGATGCCACGGCGGGGTTGCGAAATGAAGACGCTCGCCGCCGGCGCGCGTCTATTCGCCGAGCAGGGCGCCGGCGGCGCGCAGCGGCTCGTGGGCGTCGCACAGGATCTTCAGCACGGCGAGGATCGGCACCGCCAGCAGGGCGCCGGGAATGCCCCACATCCAGCCCCAGAACAGGATCGAGACGAACACGGCGATGGGGTTCAGCGACAGCCGCCGGCCGACGATGGTCGGCGTGATGAAGTTGCCCTCCAGCGCCGTCAGGGCGACGAAGACCAGCGGCGGCACCAGGATGTGGCCGAGCGAGTCGAAGGTCAGCAGCGACACCAGGAACAGCACCGCCGTCATCACCGCCGCGCCGATGAAGGGGATGAAGTTGAGGACGCCGGCGAGCGTCCCCCACAGGCCGGCGTTGGGCAGGCCGAGCAGCCACATCGCCAGCGCCGTCAGGGTCCCCAGGGCGGCGTTGATGAGGGTGATGGTGGCGAGATAGGCGGCGATGTTCTGCTGCACCGTGCCGGCCACCATGGCGTAGTGCACCCGGTCGTCGATGCTGCGCATGGTGCCGATCAGCGCCTCCATGCTCTGCCGGCCGCGGGCGAGGAAGAAGTACAGCAGGACCTGGAGGATGACGACGTTGGCGAGGAACGCCTGGGTGCGGTGGAGGAGCTGGTCGGCCAGCGAGGGGCCGCGCAGCACCACCTCGCGCGTCGCCACGCCGGAGGCGTTGGCGATCTCCTCCAGCTGCTGCGACGCCTGGCGGGCGCGCTCGATGCTGTCGCGCAGGTCGCCCAGCTTGAACTGCAGCTGGCGGAGCACCACCGGCATGCGGTCGACCCACTCCGCCGCCGGCGCCGTCAGGGTGTAGACGGCGAGCAGGCCGAGGCCGAAGACGACGATCACCACCAGCGCCGCCCCCAGCCATTCCGGGACGCCCAGCCGGTAGAAGCCGCGCACCACCGGGCGCAGCACGAAGCTCAGCAGCAGCGCCAGGGCGATCGGCAGCAGGACGTCGCGGCCGAAATAGAGGGTGTACAGCACGCCCAGCACGAACAGCCCGATCACCGCCACCTGCATGGCGCTGCGCGGGTGGCGGGCCGGCGGCAGCGGCGGGGTGGACCGGTTCTCCTGGGCGGTGTCGTCCACCGGCACCCAGTCGGCGGGGCGGTCGGGCAGGGCGTCGCTGCGGTCGGTCATCGGCGTCGTCGTCTCTTTGGGGCTCGGAACGCTTGACGGCGCGCGTTCCGGAAGCCGATGGTTCGGGCTCGCGGGGCCGCGCCAGCGGCGGCCCCGGCCCCGATCACGACGTTCGGAGACGGTTGCCCATGCGCGGCCCCTTCTGCCCGGTTAACGCTCCGGCGGCGCTCTTGGTTCTCGCCGCCGGGATCATTGCCTCGCTTGCGCCGGCCGCCGCCTCGGCCGAACAGGTCGGCCGATTCTCCAACGACTGGACCGGCAACGGGCTGGAGGTGGAGGCGGTCGCCGACCCCGAGGTCAAGGGGGTGACCTGCCACGTCGTCGACTTCGACCGCAGCCTGATCGACCGGCTGTCCAAGGGGAACTGGTTCGAGGACCCCTCCAACGCCTCCATCGCCTGCCGCCAGACCGGCCCCATCGTCATCGGCGACATCGACCTCGGCCGCGACGGCGAGGACGTGTTCTCCGAGCGCAAGAGCCTGGTCTTCAAGTCGATCGCCGTGCGGCGGATCTACGACCGCACCAACGACACCCTGGTCTACGTCATCTACAGCCGGCAGGTCACCGACGCCTCGGCCAAGATGGCGATCTCCACCGTGCCGCTGTGGGGCACCCAGGTGCAGTGGGCCAACGGCAAGCCGGGGGCCGGCCAGTAGAGCGGCCGGCGGGAGGCGGTCAGTCGTCGTCGCCCGCCGGCGTGGCGGCGGGCGACGCCGCCCGGCCGGCGGCGCGGCGGCGCCACAGCAGGAAGGCCGAGGGCGCCAGGGTGACGATGAGGACGATGCGGACGATGTGGTGGGTCGACACGAACGCCACGTCGGTGCCGAGCGCCAGGGCGACCAGGCTCATCTCGGCCAGCCCGCCCGGCGCGTAGGCGAGGATGATGCCCGCGAGGTCGAGCCCGGTGGCCCAGGAGAGCAGCCACGACGCCGCCACCGTCACGCCCAGCATGACCGCCGTCAGGCCCAGCGACAGCACGGCACAGCGGCCGACGCGGGCCAGCGACAGGCCGGCGAAGCGGGAGCCCAGCGCCGCCCCCACCACCACCTGGGCGGCGGCGACCACCGGGCCGGGCGGGTGGCCGGCGGTCAGGCCCGACAGGTGGATGGCCGCCGACAGCAGCATCGGCCCGACGATCTGGGCGGCGGGGATGCCGAGCCGGCGGGCCAAGGGGTAGCCGACGACGCACGAGGCCAGCAGCGCCAGGTCGACCGGCGCCAGGCCGGTGAGCGGCGGCCCCAGCGCGCCGCGCCGCGCCGGGTCGTAGAGGCCGAGCCACTGGAAGGCGAACGGCACGAGGAGCACCACCAGCATGACGCGCAGCGCATGGACCAGCGAGATGGTGCGGTCGTCGCCGCCCATCTGCCCGCCCATCAGCACCATCTCGTTGAGGCCGCCGGGCGTGGCGGTGAAGAAGGCGGTGACCGGGTCGAGGCGGGCGACGCGCCGCAGGAAGAGGATGCCCGCCACCGTCGCCACGGCGATGTAGGCCGCCAGGCCGAGCAGGGTCACCGCCCACTCGTCGAGGTGCCCGACGATCTCCGGCGTGAAGGCGCTGCCCAGCATGATGCCCAGCACCATCACCATGGCGGTGCGCAGCGCCGCCGGCACCGCCACCGGCAGTCCGGCCATGGCGGCGGCGGTGGTGAACAGCATGGAGCCGATCATCCAGGCCAGCGGCAGCCGGAACCAGGCGAACAGGGCGCCGCCGGCGGTGCCGAGCGCCAGGGCGAGGGCGAGCCGGCCCAGCATCGCCCGGTGGCCGGGTGCGCCCGGACGGGACGGCGTCACCGCTCAGCCCTCGAGCCGGCCGAGCCGCACCGCCGTCTGCCCCGGGCGGACGCGGCGCGCCGGCATGACGAGGACGCAGCCGTCGTACGGGGCGACGATCCGCCGTCCGCCGTCGCTGGCGATCGGCGTGCCGGCCGCCAGCGTCTCCAGGCCGCGGAACGGGGCGGCGAACGCGAAGGATTCGGTCTCCGCGGTGACGGCCTGCGTCACCACCACGAGGCGCTGCGGATCGCCGTGGCGGCGCAGGCGGGGGCGGGCGAGGTCGGGATCGATCATGCCGAGGCCGAGGAGGAAGAGCAGCGTGCTTTCGACCGCGACGGCCGCGGTGTCCGCCCGCCAGTGCTGGCCGCACTCGACGAGCAGGGCGGTGCGCCGCCCCTCCTCGTCGGCGAAGCCGTCGTAGTCGATCAGACGGCGCCCGGCGGCGTGTCCGGCGTCGGCGACGATCCAGGCGGGGTGGCCGAGGTCCCGCGCCAGCGCCCGGCCGCGCGACGTCCGGCCGCACAGGATCAGCGGCGCCGTGTCGTTGGTCATGGAATGCAGGTCGAGCAGCAGGTCGGCGCTGTCGTACAGGGGCCGCAGCTCGCGCGCCCGCCGCAGCTCGACGCTGTTGCGCCGTCCCTCGAGCACCTCGGCCGACCACAGCCGGTTGAAGTCCTCGTCGACGAAGCGGGAGTTGAAGGGCGCGGCGGGATCGAAGGCCTGGTAGGCGGCGACGTTGGCCAAGCACAGGGTCAGCCGGCCCAGCCGCGGGCGTACGCCCATGCGGTACAGGGTGTCGATGGCGACCGCGCCGCAGATCTCGTTGCCGTGCGCCAGCCCGTTGACGACCACGTGGGGGCCGGACCGGCCGCTGTCGAGGGTGGTGACGTAATCGATCCCGGTGTTGCCGTGCCGGTACACGGCAATGTCCGGTGGGGTGATCTCGATGGGAAAGATCTCGGTCAAGTCGCGTCCGACGGGCGAAGGGTCAAGCGGAAGGCCGGGCCCGGCGGCGGCGTGGCGCCGAACCGCCGGGAGGGCGGAGTATGGCCGACTGCACCGGTGGGCGCCAGCCCCGCGGCGGGCCGGGCGGGGGCCGCCGGTGTGTGACAGTTTTCCGTCGACGCCTGCCGGCAACTCGTCTATATGCAGATTTATGCGCTGCGGCATAAGGCTCTCGACCAGGAGCAAGGCGCGATCCAGGGGAAGACGGACAACCGGACAGGGCCATGAGCTTCGTGATCGAGGACGTCCTCATCCGGCACGACCCCGTCGGCCGGCGGCTGCCGGTGCTGTTCGACTCGCCGCACAGCGGCGCGGTCTATCCCGGCGACTTCGGCTTCGTGTGTCCCCTGGTGGCCCTGCGCCAGGCCGAGGACTCGTACGTCGACGAGCTGTACGCGTCGGTGCCCGAGCACGGGGGCACGCTGCTGCTGGCGCTGTTCCCACGCACGTACATCGATCCCAACCGGGCCGTCGACGACATCGCGCCGGACCTGCTGGACGGCCCCTGGCCGGACCCGCTGCGCCCGACCGACAAGAGCGCCGCCGGCATGGGGCTGATCCGCACCCTGTGCCGGCCGGGCCTGCCGCTGTACGACGGGCGTCTGCCGGCCGCCGCGGTGGCGGAGCGCATCGACCGCTACTACCGTCCCTACCATTTCCAGGTCGCCGCCGTCCTCGACGGGCTGGCCGCCCGCTTCGGCGCGGTGTGGCACGTCAACTGCCACTCCATGCCGTCGGCCGGACCGGGCGGTCGGGCGATGCCGGACTTCGTGCTCGGCGACCGCGACGGCAGCACCAGCGACCCCGAGTTCGTCGCCTTCGTCGCCGGCCTGCTGCGCCGCGCCGGCCATTCGGTGACGATCAACGACCCCTACAAGGGGGTCGAGCTGATCCGCCGCTACGCCGATCCGGCGCGCGGCCGGCACGCCCTGCAGATCGAGATCAACCGCCGCCTCTACATGGACGAGGACACGCTGGAGAAGACGGCCGGCTTCGCCGTCCTGCAGCGCACGCTGGGCACGCTGGCCGCCGAGATCTGCGGCTTCGCCGCCGCCCGCACCACCCAGGAGGCGGCGGAGTAGGCGGCACGCCCCCAAGAACGCCCCGAGGTCCCGCTCTCAGGGCTCGAACTGCTCCTTGAGGATCCGTTCCTCGAAATTGAACTCGGGATCGAACAGCAGGGTCAGCGAGACGTCGCGGGCCTCGCCGACGGTGACGCTCTCCACCTCGCGCACCTCGGTGGAATCGGCGACGGCGCTGACCGGGCGCTTGGGCGCCTCCAGCACCTCGAAGCGGATCTGCGCGGTGTGCGGCAGCAGCGCGCCGCGCCAGCGGCGCGGCCGGAAGGCGGAGATCGGCGTCAGCGCCAGCACCCCGGCGCCCAGCGGGATGATCGGCCCGTGCGCCGACAGGTTGTAGGCGGTGCTGCCGGCCGGCGTCGCCACCAGGGCGCCGTCGCAGATGAGCTGGGCCAGCCGTTCCCGGCCGTCGACGCTGATGCGCAGCTTGGCCGCCTGCCGGGTCTCGCGCAGCAGCGACACCTCGTTGATGCCGATGGCGTCGATGACGTCGCCGTTGACCCGCTGGGCGCGCATGCGCAGGGGGTGCAGGGTCACGCGCTGGGCCCGCTCCACCCGCTCGTGCAGTTCCTCCTCGCGGTAGGCGTTGAGCAGGAAGCCGACCGAACCGCGGTTCATGCCGTACACCGCGGTCGGCGCGATGCCGTTGCGCCGCAGCCCGGCGTGCAGGGTCTCCAGCAGGAAGCCGTCGCCGCCGAGCGCCACCACCACGTCGGCGTCCTCGGGCGGGATGTGGCCGTAGCGGTGCACCAGGCGGGTGCGCGCCGCGCGCGCCTCCTCGGTGTTGGCGCACACGAAGGACAGGCGGGGCGGCTCGTGCGGCAGCGAGACGGGAACGGCGATCTCGGTCATGGCCGGCCGACCATAGCGCAGGACGCGGCAGGGGGACAGCGCCGTGAGCGGGGCGGCGGGCCGCCTCAGCCGCCGGTGACGCTCATGTGGCGCGGCGACGCGGCGGCGGCGTGGCGGCGGTCGATGACGAAGTCGTGCCCCTTGGGCTTGCGGACGATGGCGTCACGGATCGCCCGTTCCAGCACCGCCTCGTCGTCGGTCATGCGCAGGACGGAGCGCAGGTCGGCGGCGTCCTCCTGCCCCAGGCACATGTAGAGCGTGCCGGTGCAGGTGAGGCGGACCCGGTTGCAGCTTTCGCAGAAATTGTGGGTCATCGGCGTGATGAAGCCGACGCGGCAGCCCGTCTCCTTCACCCGCACGTAACGGGCCGGGCCGCCGGTCCGGTAGTCGGTCTCCTCGAGGGTCCAATCCTTCGCCAGATCGGCCCGCACCATGGACAGCGGCAGGTACTGGTCGAGGCGCGAGACGTCGCCGAGCTCGCCCATCGGCATGACCTCGATGAAGGTGAGGTCGAAGCCGCGCTCGCCGCACCAGGCGACCATGCGGCTGTGCTCGTCGTCGTTGACGCCCTTCAGGGCGACGCAGTTGACCTTGATGTGCAGCCCCGCCGCGGCGGCCGCCTCGAGGCCGCCCATCACCTTGTCGAACTTGCCCCAGCGGGTGATGGCCTGGAACTTGTGCGGGTCGAGGGTGTCGAGGGAGACGTTGACCCGGCGCACGCCCGCCTCCACCAGGGGCACGGCGTACTTGAACAGCATCGAGCCGTTGGTGGTCAGCGTCAGCTCGTCGAGCGCGCCCGCGGCGACGTGACGGCCGAGCGCCTGGATGAGGTCCATGATGTTGCGTCGCACCAGCGGCTCGCCGCCGGTCAGGCGGATCTTGCGCGTGCCCAGCCGGACGAAGGTCGAGGCGAGGCGGTCCAGCTCCTCCAGGGTCAGCACCTCGGCCTTGGGCAGGAAGCTCATGTCCTCGGCCATGCAGTAGACGCAGCGGAAGTCGCAGCGGTCGGTGACCGACACCCGGAGATAGCTGACGGTCCGGCCGAAGGGGTCGACGAGGGGGGTGGTGGTGGCGGCGTGGCCCGGCGGCGTGGCGGCAGTCATGGAGCGACGTTCTCCCTCGTCATGCGGCCTCGCGGCCGTTCGCAGCGCCCGGTCGGCATCGTCGCGATGCAACCACGCCCGGACCCGGTAATATAGGGCCTTCGGGACGGGATTTCGCCCCTTGGAACCTTCGGGTTATCCCAGCATGGCATCGCGGCCGCCGGCTTGACCACGCTCAAGCGCCCGGCCGCCGCGGGGTGCGGCGGTCGGGCGCAGGGGCGGGCGCCGGGGCGGGCGGGTCACACGGCGCGGTTCGCGGCGGTGCGGAGTTCGTCGACGAAGGCCTGGATCTGCCCCTTGAGGGCGATGGCCTCCCCGTCGAGCAGGCGGCTGGCCCGCGACACGTCCTCGGCGGTGTCCATGGTGCCCTGGGCGCTGGTGCTGACCTGGAGGATCTCGGCGGCGATGCGCCGGGTGCCGGCGGCCGCCTCGTGGACGCTGCCGGCGATGTTGCCGGTCGCGGCGTTCTGCTCCTCCACGGCGGCGGCGATCGCCGACGCGGTGTCGTTGATGCCGCGGATGGTGGCCTCGATGCGCTCGATGGCGCCGACGGTGGCCTGGGTGCCGTTGGCGACGGACTGGATGATCCGCGAGATCTCCTCGGTGGCGCCCGCGGTCTGGTTGGCGAGGTTCTTGACCTCGGAGGCGACGACGGCGAAACCCTTGCCGGCCTCGCCGGCCCGCGCCGCCTCGATGGTGGCGTTCAAGGCCAGCAGGTTGGTTTGGGCGGCGATCCCGCTGATCAGGTCGGCGACCTCGCCGATGCGCTTGGTCGACTCGGCGAGCTCGCGCACGGTGGAGACGGTCTGCGCCGCCTCGTCCATGGCGCGCCCGGCGACGGCGGCCGACTGCTCGACCTGCTGGCCGATCTCGCGGCTGGACGCGGAGAGCTGTTCGGCGGCGGCGGCCACGGTCTCGACGTTGGCGGTGGTCTGGCCGGTGGCGGCCGACACCGTCGTGCTGCGGGCTCGGGTCTCCTGGGCGCTCTCCGACAGGGTGTGCGAGGCGGCGCTCAGGCGCTGCGACTCGTCGGCGATGCGGCCGACCGCCGACAGCACCCGGCCCTGCACGTCGTCGGCCATGCGCAGCAGGGACACGCGCTCCTGCTCGCGGGCCTCGCGCTTCAGCCGCTCCTGCTCGGCCAACAGGGCCTGGTTCTCGGCGGTCGCCGTCTTGAAGACGCGCAGGGCCGCGGTCATGGTGCCGAACTCGTCGCGGCGGTCCTCCTCGGGAACCGCGACGTCGAGGTCGCCCGCCGCCAGACGCCGCATGACGTCGGCGATGCCGTTGACCGTGCGGGCGATCTGCCGTCCCAGCAGGAAGGCGCCGCCGGTCACCAGCGCGACGAGCGCCAGCGCCTCCCCGGCCAAGGTTCTGGCGCCGCTCCAGAAGGCGGTGTCGACGTCATCCACGTAGACGCCGGTGCCGATCGACCATTCCCAGGGGGCGAAGGGCGTGGCGTAGCTGAGCTTGGGCGCCGGCTCCGTGCTGCCGAGGCGCGGATAATGATACTCAACGAAACCGCCGCCGTTGCGTGCGGCGGCAATGATCTCGCGGGAGATGTAGACGCCGTTCACGTCCCGGGTTTCGGACTCGGGCTTGGTGCCCTCGGACTCCGGTTTGGCAGGCTGCACCACGCGGGTGCCGTCGAAGCCGGTGACGAAGATGTACTCGTTGCCGGCGTAGCGCACCGAACGCAAGGCGTCGCGCGCCTTCTGCTTGGCTTCATCCTCGCTCAACCGGCCCGCCTTCCACTCGCCGTGGAAGTACGCCACCGTGTCGTGGGCGGTGTCGACGACGTTGCGCAGCATGACGCGGTATCCGGCCAATTGGGCCTGGCGGATCTGCATGAGGTCGAGGGTGCCGAGCACGAGCAGACCGCCGGCGGACACGACGGCCAGCATCAGAAGTCGGGCGCGCAAAGTAAACGTGAGGCGCATGGGGAAGGATTCCTCAGAGGAGCGGGCGTGGCTTCCCCGACCCTGAGAGTCTATGGTTTCAAAAAAGTTTCAAACCCCAACAAAACGTGAAAAAACAATAAGAAAATCTGAAGAAAGCCCTTTGTGTTCTTAAGTGAATAGCAAAATGACTTGCGATCGATGATTTTGTGACGCGCCGGCTGTTCGATCGTGTCTACGACGGGGGCGGACATTTCCGGCACCCCGCCGCGCGGAGGCGGCGGGAGCCCCTGCCGGCGGTCACCCCTGGTGATCGCCGCCGTCGCGCTCGGCCGCCTCGCGTTCGCGCAGATAGTCGTCGGTCGTGCGTGGAACGCGGGGGGCACCCACCTTGAACGGGTCGTTCCGCTCGAACTGGTCGACCACCCGGCAGTCCTCGCACATGCGGATGCGGTTGGCCGCCTCGGGGGTGGCGAACATCCAGTGCTTGCCCGACAGCGCGGCGACGATCTTCTCGATCGACGATTTGGTGGCGAAGGGCTTGCCGCAGCGGACGCAGCAGAACGGCTCCTCCTCCTTGATCAGCGACTCGCCGCGGGCGCCGTCGCGGAAGTCGATCTCCGGCACCAGGGAGATCACCTTCTCCGGGCAGGTGTTGCGGCACAGGCCGCACTGCACGCACGCGTCCTGGGCGAAGCTCAGCGTCGGCTTGTCGGGGTTGTCGCGCAGGGCCCCGGTGGGGCAGGCGCCGACGCAGGCGAGGCAGAGCGTGCAGCCCTCGACGTCCACCGCGACCCGGCCGAACGGGGCGCCGGCCGGCAGCGGCAGCACCTCCACCGCCGCCGGGGCGGCCTTGTGGAGGTGGCGCAGCGCCAGCATGGCCAGCGTGCGCTTGCCGCCCATGGGCAGGAAGGTGGCGGCCGCCGGGGCGGGCAGGGGCGGCAGACCCCACAATTCCGCCTCCACCGCGTCGGGATCGGCGGCGTCGATGACCGAGACCCGGCCGGAGCCGTAGCCGAGCCCACTCATCACCGTCTCGATCAGGCCGAGCTGGCTCGCCAGACCGGCGGTCTCGCCCGTGTTGGCGGGACCGACCAGCACGCGCACCTGGGACGCCCCGTAGGCCAGCGCCGCGGCGAACAGGTCGAGGCCGAGCTGCGACACCTCGTGCACCGCGAACGGCAGGACGCGGGCCGGCAGGCCGCGGCCGTAGCGCGCCATCAGCGACACCATCTCCTCGCCGTGGCGCGGGTCGTGCACCAGCAGCACCGGCTCGCGCCCGCCCGCCCGGTGGTAGGCGCCGAGCAGGGTGCGCAGGCGCTCGAACAGGGTCTGCTGCGGCGGCAGGGCGTAGGTCGACGCCCCGGTCGGGCAGACCGCGGCGCAGGAGCCGCAGCCGGCGCAGACGTGCGGGTCGATGGCGACGTGGTCGCCGGCCGGGGCGACGGCGCCGGTGGGGCAGACGTCGAGACAGCGGGTGCAGCCGGTCTGCCGGCTGCGGGAGTGGGCGCAGAGATCGGCCTTGAAGTCGATGTAGCGCGGCTTGTCGAACTCGCCGACCAGGTCGGCCGCCTCGAACAGCGCCCGGGCCACCGCCGCGGGATCGTTCGGATCGGGGCGGAGATAGCCGTCGCGCCGGCCGTGGGCGGGGAACAGCGGCGTGCCGCCGGTGAGATCGAGGATGATGTCGCAGCGCGACGAGGCGCCGTGGCGCGGCGCCTCGAAGGCGAGCGCCCGGCGCGACGACGGCACCGCCGGGGCGTAGTCGTCGACGACGATCTCGAACCGGCCGAGCCAGCCGCGGGCGGTGCGGATCGTGCCCTTGAAGACCGGCAGGTCCATGATCCGCGGCGGCATGACGTCCGTGGGATCGCGCAGCAGGACCGTGACGTCGAGGCGGCCGGCGAGCCGGCGGGCCGCCTCGATGGCCCGCTCGTCGGTGCCGTAGACCAGGCACACCCCCTCCGACGTCAGGGTGATGCTGCCGGTCGGCGGCACGTCGAGCGCCGCCTCGGCGAGCAGGGCGGCGATCTTGGGCAGCGCCGCCCCGGCCTCGTCCGACCAGCCCGCGCGCTCGCGGATGTTGACGAAGCCGAGCGCCCGGCCGGCCTCGTCCGCCCCGGCGACCTCCGTGAAGAGCGGCGCCTCCTGGGTGCAGGCCACCAGCAGCGGCTCCCCGGCCGTCCGCGCCCGCGCCTCGAACCGGTCGAGCTCGGCCCGGCAGAGCTGGGTGTGGACGGTGGCGGCGCCCTCGGCGCCGCAGGCCTTGGCCAGCTCCTTGCCGTCGAGCGGCATGGAGCGGCCGCAATCGCACACCAGGACCGTGCGGCCAGCGATCTTCATACGCGAACTCCTCGAACCCTGCGACGCGATTGGGCGTCCCGCGTCGTCCCTGTGTCCGCTATATCTGGGGCGTGCCGTCCTTGGCGACCGGAATCTTTTTTCAGGGGCATCAGCGGCCATGCCGGAGATGATGAACACCCGCGAGGTGGCGGACTATCTGAGGATCAAGGAACGCAAGGTCTACGACCTCGTCGCCGCGCGCCGCATCCCGTGCTCGCGGGTGACCGGGAAGTGGCTGTTCCCCAAGACGCTGATCGACCGCTGGGTGGCCGCGGGGGCGGAGGCGGCGCCGGCCGGCGTGCGCCTCGACCGCCCGGCGCCGCCGCCGGTGGTGGCCGGCTCCGCCGACCCGCTGCTGGAATGGGCGGTGCGGGAATCCGGCAGCGGCCTGGCGGTGCGCGCCGACGGCAGCCGCGACGGGCTGCGCCGCCTGTCGGCCGGGGAGGCGGTGATGTGCGGACTGCACCTCGTCGACCCGCGCAGCGGCGCCTACAACGTGCCGATGATCGAGGAGGGGCTGCCCGGCCTCGACGTGGTGGCGGTGGAATGGGCGCGGCGCACCCAGGCGCTGCTGGTGGCGCCGGGCAACCCGCTGGGGATCGCCGGGCTGGCCGACCTCGCGGCGCGCCGGGTGCGGGTGGCGTGCCGGCAGGCCGACGCCGGCGCCCAGGTGCTGCTGGAGCATCTGCTGGGCGACGCCGGTCTCGGCCTGTCCGACCTGCGGACGGTGGAGCCGGTGGCCCGCACCGAGATGGAGCTGGGGCTGGCCGTGCTGGAGGGGCGGGCGGACGCCGGGCTGGGCGCCCTGGCGATCGGCCGCCAGCTCCGTCTGGCGGCGATCCCCCTGGCCGAGGAGCGCTTCGACCTGGTGATGCGCCGGCGCGACTATTTCGAGCCGCCGATGCAGGCCCTGCTGGCGTTCGCCCGCGGCGGGACGTTCGCGGCGAAGGCGGCGGATCTCGGCGGCTACGACGTCGCCGCGACGGGCACGGTGCGGTTCAACGGACCGTGAGCGGCGTCGCCGGTCCGCCCCCCTGCCTCACGCGCCCGGCTCGTTGGCGTTGGGGAAGAAGAGCGGCTCGCCGCCGACCTTGTAGCCGGCGATGGCCTGCTGGCCCTCGGCCGACACCAGCCAGTCGACGAAGGCCTGGCCGGCGTCCTTCTTGACGTGGGCGAACTTCTCCGGGTTCACCAGCATGACGCCGTACTGGTTGAACAGGCGCTTGTCGCCCTCGACCAGCACCTGGAGGTCGCCGCGGTTCTTGAAGCTCAGCCAGGTGCCGCGGTCGCTGACGGTGTAGGCGTTGCTGGCCGCCGCGGTGTTGAGGGCGGCGCCCATGCCCTGGCCGATCGCCTTGTACCAGTCGCCGGCCGACTTGGGGTCGACGCCGGCGGTCCTCCACAGCGCCAGCTCGGCCTTGTTGGTGCCGCTGTCGTCGCCGCGGGAGACGAAGTCCGACCTGGTCCCGGCGATCTTGCCGAGGGCCGCGGCGACGTCCTTCATGCCCTTCACGCCGGCCGGGTCGGATTTCGGACCGACGACGACGAAGTCGTTGTACATCACCGGCCTGCGCTCGACGCCGTAGCCTTCGGCGACGAACGTCTCCTCGGACGGCTTGTGGTGCACGAACAGCACGTCGGCGTCGCCGCGCTTGGCCATGTCGATGGCCTGGCCGGTGCCCTTGGCGACCACCCGCACCTCGATGCCGGTCTTCTTGGTGAACGTCGGCAGGATGGCGTCGAACAGGCCGGAATCCTGGGTCGAGGTGGTCGAGGCCACGGTGATGAATTTGTCCGCGGCGGCGGCGGGCGCCCGCAGCGCCAGCGGGGCGAGGGCGGCGGCGGCCAGCGCGGCGGCCAGGACGGTGCGACGGAACATGGTTGGGGAACCCTCCTCGATCTTATGGTTTCGCGCCCGGCCGGTGCGGGCGACGTTCAGACGACGCGGGCCCGGGCCCGGTCGCGCACCGCGGCGACGCCGGCGTTGACCGCCAGCGACAGGGCGATGAGGATGACGCCGAGGCCGAGCGCCAGGGGCAGGTCGCCCTTGCTGGTCTCGAGCGCGATGGCGGTGGTCATGACGCGCGTGACGTGGTCGATGTTGCCGCCGACGATCATCACCGCCCCGACCTCCGCCGAGGCGCGGCCGAAACCGGCCAGCACCGTGGTGGCGAGGCTGGTCCGCCCCTCCGAGAGCAGGGTGCGGACGGTGCGCAGCGGGCCGGCGCCGACGACGCGCAGCAGCTCGCCGTATTCGACCAGCAGGTCCTCCACGGTCTGGCGCGCCAGGGCGGCGACGATGGGGGTGATGAGGGTCGCCTGGGCGATGATCATCGCCTCCGGCGTGAACAGCAGGCCCAGCACGCCGAACGGGCCGGAGCGCGACAGCATGAGGTAGATGACCAGGCCCACCACCACCGGTGGCAGCCCCATCATCGCGTTCAGCAGCACCGCCACGGCGCGCCGCCCGGGAAAGGAGAAGGCCGCCACCGCCGCACCCAGCGGCAGACCGATCAGCGACGCCAGCAGGACGGCCGACAGGCTCACCCGCAACGACAGGCCGACGATCTCCATGAGGTCGGGATCGAGGGTGCCGATGAGGTGGAACGCCGTGGCGAAGGCGCGTCCGAACTCGTGCATGGTGCTCCTCCCGTGCCCTGCGTTTTTATGCCGTTTTCCTGCATGGCTTACAAGGCCGCCAGGGATGCTTGCCGACAGGCGGAAGAGCCACCATGCTTTGGCGCGAGCACGAGGCAGGAATGGACATGCAGGAATTCACGATCCGGCCCGATCCCGCCGACCCGCGTCTGACGCGCCGGGTGGAGGGGGTCGACCAGGACAACCGGCCCATCGAGACGGCGGTGACGGTGGAGCGGCCGCTGACCCTGTTCCTCAACGGGCAGGAGATCGTCACCATGATGACGATCGGCGACTACCCGGAGTACCTGGCGGTCGGCTATCTGCTGAACCAGAACATGCTGCGCGCCGACGACCGCATCGCCGCCGTCGACGTCGACGAGGAGACCGACACGGTGGTCGTGCGCACCGCGCGGTCCACCGACTACCAGGAGAAGCTGAAGAAGAAGACGCTGACCTCCGGCTGCGCCCAGGGCACCGCCTTCGGCGACGTCATGGAGGTGTTCGAGACGGTCCGCCTGAACCCGCAGGCCCGGCTCCGCACGTCGTGGATCTACGCGCTGTCGAAGAAGATCAACCTGACGCCGAGCCTCTACCTGGAGGCGGGGGCGATCCACGGCTGCGTGCTGTGCCAGGAGGACCGGCCGCTCCTCTACATGGAGGACGTCGGGCGCCACAACGCGGTGGACAAGGTGCGCGGCTACATGCACCTGCACGGGGTGGCGGCGGCGGACAAGATCTTCTACACCACCGGCCGGCTGACCAGCGAGATGGTGATCAAGACCGTGCAGATGGGCATCCCGATCCTGGTGTCGCGCTCCGGCTTCACCGCCTGGGGCGTCGAGCTGGCGCGCCAGGCCGGCCTGACCCTGGTCGGCCGGGCCAAGGGGCGGCGCTTCATCGCGCTGGCCGGCCTCGACCGCCTGGAGTTCGACGCCGACCCGGCGGCGGCCGGCGAGGAGCCGAGCCGCCATCAGCGCAAGGGGGGCCGCGATGACGACTGACGCCGCGACGACGGCCGGCGTGCTGCTGGCCGGCGGCCTGTCGCGCCGCATGGGCGGCGGCGACAAGAACCTGCGCACGCTGGGCGGCCGCAGCATCCTGGAGCGCATCGTCGCCGCGGTGCGCCCGCAGGTCGGCGCTCTGGTGCTCAACGCCAACGGCGACCCGGCGCGCTTCGCCGCCTTCGACCTGCCGGTGGCGGCGGACGTGGTGGAGGGCTACGCCGGCCCGCTCGCTGGCGTGCTGACCGGCCTGGAGTGGGCCCGCGCGACCGTGCCGGGGGTGGAATGGGTGGCCAGCTTCGCCACCGACGCGCCGTTCCTGCCGGCCGACCTGGTGGCCCGGCTGCGGCGCGCGGTCGAGGCCGAGGGCGCCGACCTCGCCTGCGCCCGCTCCGGCGGTCGCGACCATCCGGTGTTCGGCCTCTGGCCGGTGCGCCTCGCCGACGACCTCCGCCGCGCCATGGTGGAGGAGGGGGTGCGCAAGGTGGACGCGTGGACCGGCCGCCACCGGCTGGCGGTCGCCGAGTTCGCCTGCGACCCCGTCGATCCCTTCTTCAACACCAACCGCCCGGAGGACCTGGAGGAGGCCGAGCGGTTGTTGCGGGAGGGCCGGACGGGATAGGGTGGGGTGGAGGTTCGCAGGGCGGGAGCGCACGACCATGGACAGCGACAGGCTCGACCGCGTGGAGACGATGCCGATCGGCGTCGTCTTGGAGCGCCGACGGGGCAGCACGCCGTGGCAGGACACGGTGTGGTCGCCGGTCGCCGTCATTCCCGGCGCGCCGCCCGTCGACGGCGCGTGGCGGGTGATCCGCGAGGGCGACGGCTGGGCGCATCTGCACGCCGCCACCCTGACCCTGGAGCTCTTCCGGACCGACACGGAGGGGTACAAGGTCAACCTGTCGCAGCGCCCGCCGCGGCTCTGGGTCGTGCTGCGTCCCGACGCGGACGGCACCGGCGTGGTGCCGTTCTTCGTCACCGCCTCGGCCCACGAGGCCGAGGCCTACCAGGTCAGCGGGGCGGAGATCGTCGAGCCCGTGGCGATGCCGCCCGAGGTGGCGGCGCTGGTGGCCGACTTCGTCGCCCAGCACCACGTCGACGTCCCCTTCGAGAAGCGGGAGCGCAAACGCCACCGCCCCGAGGAGCCCGGCCGGCCGCCGCTGGCCGGTGGCGGGGTGCGCTCATGACCGACGAGACCTTCCTGTCGCGGTGGTCGCGCCTGAAGCGGGCCGAGACCAGGCCCGGCGCGGTTCCGGCGGCCGCGCCGGAGCCCGCGGCCGCGCCGGAGGCGGTGCCGCCGTCCGGCGGGGACGCCTCCGGGACGGAGGCGCCGCCCGACCTGCCGCCGGTGGACAGTCTGACCGCCGAGTCCGACTTCACCGCCTTCCTGCGCGACGGCGTGCCGGAGGTGCTGCAGCGTCAGGCCCTGCGCAAGCTGTGGACGTCCGATCCGGTGTTCGCCAACCTCGACGGGCTGGTGGACTATGCCGCCGACTACAACGCGGTGTTCGCCAGGACGGACGCGGTCAAGACGCTCTTCCGCGTCGGCAAGGGCATGATCGACGCGGCCGACGTCGAAGCCGAGCGCGTCGAAGCCGAGCGCGTCGAAGCCGAACGCGCCGAAACCGAGCGCGCCGAAACCGAGCGCGCCGAAACCGAGCGGCTGGCCGCCGGCGACGAGTCGGTGGAATCGATGGATGTCTCCCAGTCGACCGCGGCCAATCCCGAGACGAGCGGGGATCAAGGTCCCGCGGACTGATCCGGCGGCCAAAGATACGCGTGCCGTCGAACCGGCGTTATGCTTTGGCAAGCATAACGCCTTCTGTCTGTCTCGTCTTGCGGGCCGAAGTGGTCGGGCCGCCGGATGTTGACATTGCCGCAAATTGTCCTTTTAATGATCGGGCACCGTGAGTAACCCCCTGTCACTCATCGGGTTTTTCGCGGTTGCGGCATGGAGTTGACGAACGCGGACGATGCCGGCCGAACCGGCGGGAACCGTGGCTGACGCGAAGGTGACCGAAAGAGTCGCCGAGCGACGGCTCCGTGATGCGGGGAGTGGAACGGAGCGGTCGTTCAGGGGAGGGACAACCATGTCGCCATTGGGTGACGGTGGCCGTCCGGCGTCGCCGCCGGATCACGCCACGAGTCCGGCCGTGCCGGACGAGGAACTGCTGCGGGCGCAAACCTACGCCCTGCTGGCGCGCCTTCTGGCCGAGCCGCCGGGCGGGGATCTGCTCGACGCCGTCGCGGCGGTGGCCGGAGACGCCAGTCCGCTGGGCGCCGCCTTCGCCGGCTTGGCCGATGCGGCGCGGCGTGCCACGCCGGCCGCCGTGGCGGGCGAGCACATGGTGCTGTTCGTCGGCGTCGGCGGCAGCGAGATGACCCCCTACGGCTCCTACTACCTCACGGGATTCCTGAACGAGAAGCCCTTGGCCGACCTGCGCGCCGACATGGCGCGGCTGGGCATCGCCCGGGCCGACGAGGTCAAGGACCCCGAGGACCACATCGCCGCGCTGTGCGAGATGATGGCCGGCCTGATCACCGGCACCTTCGCGGCGCCGGCCGATCTGGAGACGCAGCGCGCCTTCTACGAGCGGCACATCGGCTCCTGGGCGCCGCGTTTCTTCGTCGACCTCGAGGCCGCTCCGTCCGCCGCCTTCTACCGGGCGGTCGGCACGGTCGGGCGACGCTTCCTGGAGGTCGAGGGGCAGGCCTTCGCCATGACCGCATGAGACCGCCCGCGGGCGGACGTGAACCGGTTTCGCTGGAAAGGGTGACGACGATGACGGACCACAAGGACAACAGCACACTGCGGCGGCGCGACCTCTTCCGTGCCGCCGGGCTCGGCGCCGGGGCGTTCGGGGCCGCCGCGGTCGGGCTTTCCGCCGGCGCGCCCGAGGCCGAAGCCGGGACGGCGCCGGAAGGGACCGGCTACCGAGAGACCGAGCACGTCCGCAAGGCCTACGAAACCAGCCGGTTCTAAGGAGGACTCCGCTCATGCTGACCAAGAAGAAGGCCGCGGCGTCGTCCGGGCCCCGCCTCGCCAGGGTGCTGTCCGATCTGACCGGCAGCACCGTCGATCGGCGGACGTTCCTGCGCACCTCGGGACTCGCCGCCGGCGGTGCGGCGGTCGCCGCGACGCTGCCGCCGGGGCGGGTGAAGAAGGCCGAGGCCGCGACCCCCGCCGGCGCGGGCGGCACCATCAAGCAGGTGAAGAGCGTCTGCACCCACTGCTCGGTGGGCTGCACCGTGGTGGCCGAGGTGCAGAACGGCGTGTGGATCGGCCAGGAGCCGGGCTTCGACAGCCCCTTCAACCTGGGGTCCCACTGCGCCAAGGGCGCCTCGGTGCGCGAGCACGCCCACGGCGAGCGCCGCCTGCGCTATCCGGTCAAGCTGGTCGACGGCAAGTGGCAGCGGCTGAGCTGGGACCAGGCGGTCGAGGAGGTCGGCGCCAAGCTGCTGGAGATCCGTGCGAAGTCCGGCCCGGATTCGGTCTACTGGCTCGGTTCGGCCAAGCACTCGAACGAGCAGTCCTACCTGATCCGCAAGTTCGCCGCCTTCTGGGGCACCAACAACATCGACCACCAGGCGCGCATCTGCCACTCCACCACGGTCGCCGGCGTGGCGAACACGTGGGGCTACGGCGCCATGACGAACAGCTACAACGACATCCACAAGTCGCGCAGCATGTTCTTCATCGGCTCCAACGCCGCCGAGGCCCACCCGGTCTCGCTGCTGCACATCCTCAAGGCCAAGGAGCAGAACAACGCGCCGCTGATCGTCGCCGACCCGCGCTTCTCGCGCACGGCGGCGAAGGCCGACGAGTACATCCGCTTCCGCCCGGGCACCGACGTGGCGCTGATCTGGGGCATCCTCTGGCACGTCTTCGAGAACGGCTGGGAGGACAAGGAGTACATCGCCCAGCGCGTCTACGGCATGGACGACATCCGCGCCGAGGTCGCCAAGTGGACGCCCGAGGAGGTGGAGCGGGTGACCGGCGTGCCCGGCAGCCAGCTCAACCGCGTCGCCCGCACGCTGGCCTCCAACCGGCCGGGCACGCTGGTCTGGTGCATGGGCGGCACCCAGCACCACAACGGCAACAACAACACCCGCGCCTACTGCGTCCTGCAACTGGCGCTCGGCAACATCGGCATGGCCGGTGGCGGGACCAACATCTTCCGCGGCCACGACAACGTCCAGGGTGCGACCGACGTCGGCGTGCTGTCCGACACACTGCCGGGCTACTACGGCCTGGACGAGGGGGCGTGGCGGCATTGGGCGCGGGTGTGGGGCGTCTCCTACGAGGACCTGGCGAAGAACTTCGCCTCCAAGGACATGATGGAGAAGGTGGGCATCCCGGTGTCCCGCTGGTTCGACGGCGTCCTCGAGGACAAGCAGAACCTGGACCAGCCCGAAGCCATCAAGGGCATGGTCTTCTGGGGCCACGCTCCCAACAGCCAGACCCGCCTTCCCGACATGAAGAAGGCGATGGAGAAGCTGGAGCTGCTGGTCGTCATCGATCCCTATCCGACGATGACGGCGGTCATGCAGGACCGCAGGGACGGCATGTACCTGCTGCCGGCGGCGACCCAGTTCGAGACCTACGGGTCGGTCACGGCCTCGAACCGCTCGATCCAGTGGCGCGAGAAGATCGTCGAGCCGCTGTTCGAGGCGAAGCCCGACCACGAGATCATGTACCTGTTCGCCAAGAAGTTCGGCTTCGCCGAGGCGATGTGCAAGAACATCACGGTGAACGGCAACGAGCCGCTGATCGAGGACCTGACGCGGGAATGGAACCGCGGCATGTGGACGATCGGCATGACCGGCCAGTCGCCGGAGCGGCTGCGCGCCCACATGGAGAACCAGCACACCTTCGACCGTACGACCCTGCGCGCCAACGGCGGGCCGTGCGACGGCGACTACTACGGCCTGCCGTGGCCGTGCTGGGGCACGCCGGAGCTGAAGCATCCGGGCTCGGCGAACCTCTACGACATCTCCTTGCCGGTCGCCGAAGGCGGCATGGGCTTCCGCGCCCGCTTCGGCCTGGAGCGCAACGGGGTGAACCTGCTCGCCGAGAACTCCTTCCCCGTGGGCTCGGCGATCAAGGACGGCTATCCCGAGGTCACCATGGCCATGCTGCAGAAGCTCGGCTGGGACGGTGACCTGACGGAAGCGGAAATGGCGGCCATCAAGGGGATCGGCGGCGCCAAGCCGGAGGCGGTCAACTGGAAGACGGACCTCTCCGGCGGCATCCAGCGCGTGGCGATCAAGCACGGCCTCTGCCCCCACGGCAACGCCAAGGCCCGCACCATCGTCTGGACCTTCCCGGATCCGGTGCCGCTGCACCGCGAGCCGCTGTACTCGACGCGCCGCGACCTGGTGGCGGCCTACCCGACCTACACCGACCGCCAGAAGTTCTGGCGCGTGCCGACCCTCTACAAGTCGATCCAGGACCGCGACGTGTCGAAGGAGTTCCCGCTGATCCTCACCTCGGGCCGCCTGGTCGAGTACGAGGGCGGCGGCGACGAGACCCGCTCCAACCCCTGGCTGGCCGAGCTGCAGCAGGACATGTTCGTCGAGATCAACCCCTTCGACGCCAACGGCCTGGGCATCCGGGACGGGCAGATGGTGTGGGTGCACGGCCCCGAGGGCGGCAAGGTGAAGGTCAAGGCCATGCTGACCGAGCGGGTCGGCAAGGGCGTCACCTTCATGCCCTTCCACTTCGGCGGCTGGTTCCAGGGCGAGGACCGGCGGGGCAAGTACCCGTCGGGCGCCGACCCCATCGTGCTGGGCGAGGCGTGCAACACCGCCCAGACCTACGGCTACGATTCGGTCACCCAGATGCAGGAGACCAAGGCCACCCTCTGCCGCATCGCGGCGGTCTGAGCTTAGGAGCGACTGAACCATGGCCCGTATGAAGTTCCTGTGCGACGCCGACCGTTGCATCGAGTGCAACGCCTGCGTCACCGCCTGCAAGAACGAGCACGAGGTGCCCTGGGGCATCAACCGGCGCCGCGTCGTCACCCTGAACGACGGCCAGCCCGGCGAGCGCTCCATCTCCGTCGCCTGCATGCACTGCTCCGACGCGCCGTGCATGGCCGTCTGCCCGGTGGACTGCTTCTACCAGAGCGCCGAGGGCGTGGTCCTGCACAACAAGGACCTGTGCATCGGCTGCGGCTACTGCTTCTACGCCTGCCCCTTCGGGGCGCCGCAGTACCCGCAGGCCGGCAACTTCGGCTCCCGCGGCAAGATGGACAAGTGCACCTTCTGCTCCGGCGGCCCCGAGGCCGACGGCTCCGACGCCGAGTTCAAGAAGTACGGCCGCAACCGCCTGGCCGAGGGCAAGCTGCCGCTGTGCGCGGAGATGTGCTCGACCAAGGCGCTGCTCGCCGGTGACGGCGACAAGGTGTCGGACATCTACCGCGAGCGCGTGGTCGCCCGCGGCTTCGGGTCCGGCGCCTGGGGCTGGGGCACCGCCTATCAGCTGAAGGCGAGCCTGTAAGCGGCCCGCCTCCCTCCCCCGGCGCCGCCGGGGGAGGGGATCCCACCCCGCACAGAGAGTGGTTGTATCCGGTGATGACATCCGACACGCGCGCGCGGCGCCCGTGCCTGGCCGCCGTCCTGCTGCTGGCGGCCGGCGTCCTGGCGGGCTGCGACGAGAACGAACGCGGCCGCCCGCTCCACGTCGAGAAGGGCGTCTACGCGGGCCGGCCGGACACCCCGCTGACCGACGGGCAGCGCGACGCCCTGCGGGCCCGCACGCAGCGCCAGCACTATTGATGGTCAGGGTCCCAAGGAGAGGGAGAGGAAAGATGGCGTCCTGGTTCAAGACGGTCCTCGCCGCGCTGCTGGTGGCGGTCGCGGTCGCCGCCCTGCCGGCGGCGCCGGCGTCGGCGCAATCGTCGTCGATCCGCCTCGACGAGGGCATGGTGCCGCCGCCCGCGACCCAGGCGCCCGGCCAGGACGAGGCCGACCTGTGGCGCGCCGTCCGCCAGGGCGAGACCGGTCTCACCGCGGCGCGGGGCCCCAACGCCGCCATGCTGATCCAGTCCGAAGGCGAACTCTGGCGCAGCCTGCGCAACGGCCCGGTGGCGGAGTACGGGGCCTGGGCGATGGGGGCGGTCGTCGCGGTGCTCGTGCTGTTCTTCCTGCTGCGCGGGCGCATCCGCATCGACGGCCCGCGGACCGGCCGGACGATCGAGCGCTTCGGCACCGTGGAACGGGCCGCCCACTGGCTGACCGCCGGCAGCTTCGTCGTGCTGGCGCTGACCGGGCTGAACGTCCTCTACGGCCGCTACACCCTGCTGCCGCTGCTCGGGCCGGAGGTCTTCGCCCTGCTGACGGCCTGGGGCAAGCGGGCGCACAATTTCCTGGGCTTCGCCTTCATGCTCGGCGTGCTCCTGATCTTCCTGATGTGGGTGCGCCACAATCTGCCCGACCGCACCGATCTCGGCTGGGTGCTGCGCGCCGGCGGCCTGTTCTCCCGCGGCGTCCATCCCCCGGCGCGGAAGTTCAACGCCGGCCAGAAGCTGATCTTCTGGGCGACGGTGGCCGGCGGCGCCGTGCTCGGCTTCACCGGGGTGCAACTGCTGTTCCCGCTCTATTTCGGCACGCTGGCCGACATGCAGCTCTACCAGATCATCCACGCCGCCACGGCGCTGGCGCTGGCGGCCGTCATCATCGGCCACATCTACATCGGTTCGATCGGCATGGAAGGGGCGTTCGCCGCGATGGGCAGCGGCCAGGTCGAGGAGCAGTGGGCGCGCGAGCACCACGCCCTGTGGGTCGCCGACGTCAAGGGCGAGCCGCCGCCGCACGATCACGGTCACCGCCCCGCGCCGGCCGAGTGAGGCGGCCACCGCCGCGCCGCGACCCCGGCCGTCCGACCGGCCGGCGCGGCGGGCTTCCTTGACAGGGCACCGGGGCCGTGGCTCCCTGGCCGGCGCGTTCCCTCGCTTCCGCCGGGCCCCGTCATGACCGTCCGCCACCGCACGCAGCGCCGCGCCATCATCGAGACCTGTCTCGCCATGAACCGGACGGGCATCAACCAGGGGGCCTCGGGCAACCTGTCGGTGCGGGTGGAGGACGGGTTCCTGGTGACGCCGTCGAGCCTGCCCTACGACCAGATGCGTCCCCGCGACATCGTCCACATGGACTTCGACGGCACCTTCGAGGGCGATCGGGCGCCCTCGTCGGAGTGGCGCATCCACCGCGACGTGCTGGCCGCGCGGCCCGACGTCGACGTCGTCCTGCACGCCCATCCCACCTTCGCCACCGCGCTCGCCGTCCACGGCCGGGAGATCCCGAGCTTCCACTACATGGTGGCGCTGGCGGGAGGCGAGTCGATCCGCTGCGCCCCCTACGCGACCTTCGGGACCCAGGCCCTGTCGGACCACGCGCTGGCGGCGCTGGAGGGGCGGCTGGCCTGCCTGCTGGCCAACCACGGCATGGTGGTGCTGGGCAAGACCCCCGACGCCGCCCTTGCCCTGGCCGTGGAGGTGGAGACCCTGGCGCGCCAGTACGTGTTCGCCCTCGGGCTCGGCACCCCCGTCATCCTGCCCGCCGACGAGATCGGCCGCGTCGCCGAGAAGATGCGCGCCATGAAATACGCCCTGGGCGGCGACGGCGCGGCGGCGCATCCCGACGCGCCGCGGCGGCGGGCCGCGCGCGCTCCGTCCGATCGGCGTCGTTGACAACAGCCGGCACCTCTCCATTGTGCATATGCGCGTATGCTAGACCCGCTATGACGAATTGGCAGGGTCGCCCCCGCCGCCCGTCCGGCAGAGTTGAGCGAGCGCCCACACGCCACGCCCTCCCGGAGACGCCGGTGCGGCGGCGATGCAATGGAGGTGTGCCATGCTGTCGAAGCTCTCCATCAAATCCCGGGTGACGCTCGCCTTCGCGCTGCTGCTGACCCTGGCCGTCGCGGTCCTCGTGCCGGTCATGCTGGCCAGCCTGTCGCGGGCGACGGAGCGTGCCGAGGAGCGGGAACTGCTGGGCCTGCGCAACGCGCTCATCGCCGTGACGGCGATGCGGACGACGACCGCCGGCGCCCTGGCGACCTTCGTCGCCGACGTTCCCGACGTCCGCGCGGCCTTCGCCACCGGCGATCGCGAACGCCTGACGGGCCTGTTCGCCGAACCGTTCGCGCATCTCAAGACCGCCTACGGCGTCGAGCAGTTCCAGTTCCACACGCCGCCGGCCACCTCGTGGCTGCGCCTCCACATGCCGAAGAAGTTCGGCGACGATCTCTCCTCCTTCCGCGCCACGGTGGTCGCCGCCAACGCCAACCGGGCGCCGGCGATCGGCCTGGAGAAGGGGGTGGCCGGCCTCGGCGTGCGTTCGGTGGTGCCGGTCGCAGCGCCCGACGGGCGCCATGCCGGCACCGTCGAGTTCGGCATGGAGTTCGGCCGCGCCTTCGTCGACGAGTTCAAGGAGCGCTTCGGCGCCGACGCCGCGGTGGCGATCGAGCAGCCCGACGGCACCTTCAAGCGGGTGGCGGCCACCACCGAGGCGACCCTGGCCGACGACGCGGCACGGCGGGCCGCCCTGGCGGGGGCCACGCCGGTGCGCCGCGGCGTGGTCGGCGGCGTGCCGCTGACGTCGCTGGTGGCCGCCATGCCGGACTATTCCGGCAAGCCGGCCGCCGTGGTGGAGGTGGTCATGGACTCCAGCGAATACGCCGCCCAGTACGCGGCCGCCCGCAACGCCGCGCTGGGCATCGGCGGCGGCGTCCTGGTGGTCGGCCTCGGGCTGGCCTGGCTGATGGCGCGCTCGATCAGCGGCCCGCTGTCGGCGCTGAGCCGGACGATGCACGGCCTGGCCGGCGGCGACCTGGCCCTGGAGGTGCCGGCCACCGGGCGCGGCGACGAGGTCGGGGACATGGCCCGTGCGGTCGCGGTGTTCAAGCGGCACGCCGTGGAGATCCGCGAGCTGCACGGCGAGCAGGAGGCCATGCGCCGGCGCGCCGAGGCGGAGCGCGCCGCCGTGGTCCGGCGGATCGCCGACGGGCTGGAGAGCAGCCTCGCCGCGGTGACCGACGGCATCGCCGCCGCCTCGCGCGGCATGCTGGGCACGGCGGAGTCCATGGCGCGCACCGTCGACGCCGCGAACGGCGGCGCCACCGCGGTCGCCGCGGCGGCGGAGCAGGCCTCGGCCAACGTCCAGACGGTGTCGGCGGCGACGACGCAGCTCTCCTCGTCGATCGCCGAGATCGGCCGGCAGGTGACGCGCTCCGCCACCATCGCCGGTGCCGCGGTGGACGAGGCGGGCCGCGCCAACGACCGCATCGGCGCCCTGGTGCGGGCGGTGCAGAAGATCGGCGAGGTGGTGAAGTTCATCACCGACATCGCCGGTCAGACCAACCTGCTGGCGCTCAACGCCACCATCGAGGCGGCGCGCGCCGGCGAGGCCGGCAAGGGCTTCGCCGTCGTCGCCGGCGAGGTGAAGTCGCTGGCCAACCAGGCGGCCCGCGCGACCGAGGAGATCGCCACCCAGATCGCCGAGGTGCAGGGGGGCACCGACGAGGCGGTGAAGGCGATCGCCGACGTCGGCCGGACCATCGGCCGGATGAACGAGGTGACGACCGCCATCGCCTCGGCGATCGAGGAGCAGGGTGCCGCGACCGCCGAGATCGCCCGCAACGTCGAGCAGGCGGCGGCCGGCACCCGGCAGGTGTCGGCGAACATCGCCACCGTGACCGCCGCCGTGCGCGAGACCGGGACGGCGTCCGGCGACGTGCTGGAGGCCGGGCGGTCGCTGTCGCGCCAGGCGGACTCGCTGCGCGCCGCGGTCGCCGGCGCCCTCCACGACATCCGCGCCACCGCGGCGGACGGGGCGGGCGCGCCGGCGGCATAGGGCGGCATCGGCACCCCCCTACCTCCTTCGCGCCCGCCTCGCCCGAAGGCGTCCCTTCCCGCCGCAGCCGGCGCGGTGCAGGGTTGGCGGGCAGTCGAACCGGGGGGAGGCGATGGAGGAGCGACGCCTGTGGGACATCGGCCCGCCGCTGCGGCCGGGCATCCCGGTGTGGCCGGGCGACACCGCCTACCGGCAGGAGCGGACCTGGACGATCGGGCCGGGCTGCCCGGTCAACGTGGCGCGGGTGACCCTGTCGACCCACACCGGCGCCCACGCCGACGCGCCGCTGCACTACGACGCCGCCGGCCGGCCGGTGGGCGGGCTGGACCTGCGCCCCTATCTCGGGCCGTGCCGGGTGGTGGACGTGGTGGGTTCCGGCCCGCGGGTGCCGCCCGGGGCCGTCGCCGGCCGTCTCGCCGCTGTCCCGCCGCGGGTGCTGCTGAGGACCTACGCGGCGGCCCCCGGCGACGCCTGGGACCCCGGGTTCGCCGCCCTCCACCCGGACACCGTCGACCTGCTGGCCGCCCACGGCGTGCGTCTGGTGGGCATCGACACGCCCTCCGTCGATCCCCAGGACTCCAAGACGATGGACGCCCACGGCCGGGTGCGGGCGCACGGGATGGCGATCCTCGAAGGGCTGGTGCTGGACGGCGTCGAGCCCGGCGACTACGAGCTGATCGCCCTGCCGCTCAACCTCGCCGACCTGGACGCCGCCCCGGTGCGCGCCGTCCTGCGGGAGCTGCCGGCATGACGGCGCCGACCCGCGCCGACTGCGCCGCCCTCGACGCCGCCGACCCGCTGGCGGCGGCGCGGGAGCGCTTCCTGCTGCCCGAGGGCGTCGTCTATCTCGACGGCAATTCGCTGGGGCCGCTGCCGCGGGCCGCCGTCGCCCGGCTGGAGCGCACGGTGCGCGAGGAGTGGGGCCGCGGCCTGATCCGCAGCTGGAACGATGCCGGCTGGATCGACCTGCCGACGCGCCTCGGCGACAAGATCGGCCGGCTGGTCGGCGCGGCGGCCGGCCAGGTCGTCGTCGCCGATTCCACCTCCGTCAACCTCTTCAAGGCCCTGGCGGCGGCGCTGCGGCTGCGCCCCGGCCGCCGCGTGGTGCTGTCGGAGCGCGCCAACTTCCCCACCGACCTCTACGTCGCCGAGGGGCTGGGCGACCTGCTGGGCGGCGTCGAACTCCGGCTGGTCGACCGCGACGCGGTGGCGGGCGCGGTCGACGGCGACGTCGCCGTGGCGATGCTGACCCACGTCGACTACCGCAGCGGCGCCATGCTGGACATGGCGGCGCTGACCGGCGCCGCCCACGCCGCCGGCGCGCTGACCCTGTGGGACCTGGCGCACAGCGCCGGCGCCGTGCCGGTGGGGCTGGACGCGGCGGGGGCCGACCTTGCCGTGGGATGCGGCTACAAGTACCTGAACGGCGGCCCCGGCGCGCCGGCCTTCCTCTACGTGGCGCGCCGGCTGATCGCCGACTTCCGCCAGCCCCTCACCGGCTGGCTCGGCCACGCCGAGCCCTTCGCCTTCGACCCGGCGTTCCGCCCCGCCGCCGACGTCCGCCGCGCCCTGTGCGGCACGCCGCCGGTCCTCGCCATGGCGGCGCTGGAGGCCGGCGTCGACGAGGTGCTGGCGGCCGACCTCGCGGCGCTCCGCCGCAAGAGCCTGAGCCTGACCGGCCTGTTCCGCCGCCTGACGGCGGCGCGCTGCCCCGACCTGCAGCCGTTCGGACCGGCGGACCCGGAGCGCTGCGGCAGCCAGGTGTCGCTGCGCCATCCCCAGGGCTACGCGGTGATGCAGGCCCTCATCGCCCGCGGCGTGATCGGCGACTTCCGCGCCCCCGACATCCTGCGCTTCGGCTTCGCCCCCCTCTATGTCCGCCACGTCGACGTGTGGGACGCGGTGGAGGCGCTGCGCGAGGTGCTCGACACCGCCGCCTGGGACCGCCCCGGGTTCCACCGCCGGGCGGCGGTGACGTGACCGACGCCACCGAGCGAGGAGCCATGACCGACGACGACGGCGCCCACACCGACTTCTCCGGCGCGATGAGCTACGGCGACTATCTCGCCCTCGACACGCTGCTGTCGGCGCAGCAGCCGCGTTCGTCCTGCCACGACGAGCTGCTCTTCATCGTCCAGCACCAGACGACCGAGCTGTGGATGAAGCTGGTCATCCACGAGCTGACGGCGGCGCGCGCCCACGTCGCCGGCGACGATCTGGGGCCGGCCTTCAAGATGCTGGCGCGGGTGGCGCGGGTGATGGCGCAGCTCATCCAGGCGTGGGACGTCCTGTCCACCCTGACCCCCAGCGAATACACCGCCTTCCGCGACCGGCTCGGCCGCTCGTCCGGCTTCCAGTCCTACCAGTACCGCACCATCGAGTTCCTGCTGGGCAACAAGCAGCCCGCCATGCTCGCCCCGCATCGCCACCGCGCCGACCTGTCCGCCGCCCTGGAGGACGCGTTGCGCAGCCCCAGCCTGTACGACGAGGCGATCCGCGCGCTGGCCCGCCACGGGATGGCGGTGCCGGCCGACCGGCTGGAGCGCGACTGGACCCAGCCGTACCGCGCCGACGACGGTGTGCGCGCCGCCTGGCTCGCGGTCTACCGCGATCCCGACCGCCACTGGAGCCTGTACGAGTTGGCGGAGAAGCTGGTGGACCTGGAGGACACCGTCCGCCAGTGGCGCATGCGCCACGTCACCACGGTGGAGCGGGTGATCGGCTTCAAGCGCGGCACCGGCGGCACGTCCGGCGTGGCCTACCTGCGCCGCATGCTGGACGTCCGCCTGTTCCCGGAGCTGTGGGATCTGCGCACCGATCTGTGAGACCCCCGAGCCGAACCCACGAGTGCCTCCCCTGCGAAGCGGGGGAGGGGGGACCCGCGGCGGAGCCGTGGGGAGGGTGGGGGCAGGAGGTGTGTCAGCCATTCCGCGCGACGGTGTGAGGCGGGCGCCGCCCGGCCGTTCCTCCTGCGCCGAACGGTTCGCTCATGCGATATTCAACAATCATTAAGGCTACCGCTCATACGATCACGAACGGGTCGACGTGCGGGAGCCGACATGTCTGCGATGATGGACGCCGAGACGCGCAAGAAGCTCGAGGATGCGCTGCTCCGCAAGGCCGAGGCGTCCATCGCCCAGCTCCGCCGCCTCGCCGAGGGGGACAACGCCGAGGCGGTGGAGCAGACGGCGGCGATGATCGGCGAGATCCTCAAGGCCCGCGAGTTTCCCTCGCAGCGCGCCGCGGAGTTCCGCGAGGTCCTCAAGACGATCCAGCGCGACGCCTACGCCCGCAGCGTCGACACGCTGGTCGGCCAGGCCGAGCGGCGCGGCCACGCCGGTGACGAGAAGGGCCGCAACGAGATCCTGGCCCAGGCCAAGCAGCATTACGGCAAGGCGATCCGCTACGGCGTCGGCGAGGATTTCCGCCGCGGCGTCGAGCGTCGCGTCCAGGCGGCGCTGATGACCTCCGCCGACGGGGTGGACGAGCGGACCAAGGCCGCCGGCGCGCGCAAGCTGGCGCAGCGCGACAGCGCCGCCAGCCTGCCCCAGGGCGTCCGCGAGCGCCGCCGCGCCATCCGCTACGCCGAACCGCCGCTCACCGTCGTCCTCGGCGGCGTCCGCTACCGCACGGCCAACTGGTCGGCGCGCGGCCTGATGGTCGACGGCTACCGCGGCGAGCTCGGCCTGGGACCGCGTGATCGCGTGAAGGTCGAACTCCTGTGCGACGAGCTGCCCGGCCGGCTGCCGGCGCGCCAGGTCGCGATGGTGGTCCGCTACGACCCGGAGCGCAGCGCCCTGGCGCTGGACTTCCCGACCATCAGCACGGTCATCCTCGACCTGTCGCGCGCCCTCAAGGACGCCGGCATCATTCCTGAACCGGAACGCTGAGGCCGGCGCGCACCGCCGCCAGCCCTTCCGGCGTGTCGACGTCGCGCAGCACGGCGTCGTCGCCGACCTCGACCTCGCAGAGCTGGTCGGCGTTGCTGCCGATCAGGTGGCGCGCCCCGGTGTCGCCGCTCACTGCCGCCATGTCGGCGAAGAAGGTCCGGCTCCACAGCACCGGGTTGCCGCGCTTGCCGGCGGCCGTCGGCACGCAGATCCCGCGCCCTTCCGCCGGGGCGAAGGCGGCGATCAGGCGGTCCAGCACGGCCGGCGTCACCATCGGCATGTCGCCCAGGCAGACCAGCGCGCCGTCGACGTCGTCGGGCAGCGTCGCGAGCCCGGCGCGCAGCGAGGCGCTGAGGCCGGCTGCGTAATCGGGGTTATGGACGAAGGCGACGGGCCGGCCGGCCAGGGCCGCCGTCACCCTGTCCCGGTCGTGACCGGTGACCACCACCACCGGACGGGCGCGCGAGGCCAGCACGGCGTCGACGGTGCGGGAGACCAGCGGCACGCGGTCGAGCTCCGCCAGCAGCTTGTTGGGCCCGCCCATGCGCGTCGAGCGGCCGGCGGCCAGCACCAGGGCGCCGATGCGGGGTGCCCGCGGCGCCGCATCCTCGCCGGAGCCGCGGGCGCGCGGCGCCGGGCGGCTGGGGATCTCGCCGAGCAGCCCGCCGACCCCCATCGCCATGATGTCGGCGCGGCCGACCGGCACGCCGGCGGCCAGGCGCTGCAGCACCCAGTCGAAGCCGTTGAGGCGGGGCGAGCGGGCGCACCCCGGCAGGCCCAGCACCGGCACGCCGTCGAGGTCGGCCAGCAGCAGCAGGTTGCCGGGATCGACCGGCATGCCGAAATGCTCGACCCACCCGCCCGCCCGCTCCACCGCCGCCGGCAGCACGTCGCGCCGGTCGGTGATCGCCGAGGCCCCGGTCACCAGCAGCAGGTCGCAGCCGCGCGGGCGCAGCTCGGCCAGCGCCGCCGCCACCTCCTCCTCGCGGTGTTCGCAGCGGATCTCGGCGGCCAGCGTGCCGTCGAGCGCCGCCAGCCGGTCGGCGGTGACGGCGGCCGTCTTGTCGAGGATCGTCTCCTTGACCCCCCAGAAGCGGGTCTGCACCAGCGCGGCGCGCAGCGGGCGGAAGGGGGCGACGCGCAGCGGCGGCGCGCCGCCGGCGAGGTCGGCGACGATGCGCTCCACCGCCGCCCGCGGCGCGGCGAAGGGGATGATCTTGACGGTCGCCACCATCTGGCCGGGCCGCACCGGCGCGTAGGGCGCCAGGGTGGCGAGGGTCACCGCCTCGTCGGTGCGGTTCAGGCGGTGGACGCGGTCGGTATCGACGACGGCCAGGCCGTGGGCCTCGGCGAACAGGTTGACGCGGCCGGTGAAGGGGGCGGCGGCCGACAGGTGGGCCCCCGCCAGCGCCGCGGCGACGCGCGCCGCCGCCTCGTCCTCCTCCAGGTCGTCGGGGCCGGGACGCGCCACCACCACGCTGGCGAAGCCGGCGGCCTTCAGGGCGGCCACGTCCTCGCCGTTCAGCCGGCGGCCCTTCTTGAGGATCAGGCAGCTCTTGCGCACCGAATGCGCCAGGATCGCCCCGTCCGCCTCCTCGACCGGTACCGGACCGAAATGCATCGCTCACCCTCCGCTGGCCGTCGTCCGCACGACCAACGAAGAAGGGACGCCGGCGCGCCGCGTCAAGATCGCCGGGGCCGATCGCGGGGCGATCAGGCCGCGTCGAGACGGGCGACGAACCGGGCGACCTCCGCCTTCAGGGTGTCGAAGCGGCCGGTCAGGCTGCCGATGGCGTCCATCAGGCGGCCGGCGGCCTCGCCGTTGCGCTGGGCGGCGCCGGCCACGGACTGGACGTCGTGGCGCAACTGCTCGGTTCCGGCCGCCGCCTGCTGCACGGCGGCGCTGATCTCGCTGGTGGCGACGTTCTGCTGCTCCACGGCGGCAGCGATGGAGGCGCTGATCTCGCTGATGGTGCCGACGATCCGGGCGATGCCGTTGATCTCGGTCGAGGCGCTGCCGGTGGAATTCTGGATGGCGTCGACCAGGGCGACGATCTCCTCGGTCGCCTTGGCGGTCTGGTTGGCGAGGTTCTTGACCTCCTGCGCGACCACGGCGAAGCCCTTGCCGGCCTCGCCGGCGCGCGCCGCCTCGATCGTCGCGTTGAGCGCCAGCAGGTTGGTCTGGCTGGCGATCTGCGAGATCAACGTCACCACGTCGCCGACGCGGTTGGCGTCGTGCACCAGCCGGTCCATCTGGCCGACCGTGGTGCCGGCCTTCTGCGCCGCCTCGTCGGCCACCCGGTTGGCGCTCTGCGCCTGGGCGGAGATCTCGCGGATCGAGGCGGCGAGCTGTTCCACCGCGGCGGCGACGGTCTGCACGTTGGCGCTGACCCGGTCGGCGGTGTCGGCGGCGCCGTGGCTGAGCTGGACGTTGCTGCCGGCGCTGTCGGCGACCCCGCCCGCCGAGCGGGACATGTCCTGCGCCGTGCCGTCGACGGCGCCCAGCACCGAGCCGACGTCGGCGTCGAAGGTGGCGGCCACCGCGGCCAGTGCGTGGCGGCGCTGCCGCTCGGCCTCGGCGCGCAGGCGGTCCTGCTCGGCCTCCAGCCGCTCCTTCGCGATGGCGTGGCTCTTGAAGGTGGCCAGCGCCGCCGCCATCCGTCCGACCTCGTCGCCGCGCTCGAGCGCCGGCACCTCCACCGCATGGTCGCCCGCCGCCAGCCGCGCCATCGCCGCCGTCATGGTGACGATGGGGCGGGTGACGGTGCGGATGATGGCGACCAGCACGCCGGCGACGACCAGCAGCGACAGCGCGCCGATGCCCGCGACGGCGGCGGTCCGCTCCGCCTGCTCGCGGCGCAGGCGGGCGTCCGACAGACGGACCTCCAGCGTGCCGAGGCGGGTCGGCGCGCCGGCGTCGGCGGTGCGCAGGATCGGCACGCGGTGGGCGACGACGGCGCCCTCGGCGACACCCTCGGCAACGTCGGCGGCGCCGTGGCTGGCGAAGGGCTTGCCGTCGGCGTCGGCCAGCGTGCTGCCGACATAGTCGGGGTCCTCGCCGAGTGCCGCCAGCAGCGCGTCGGCGGCGGCGGTGTCCATGTTCCACAGGGCCTCCGCCGCCCCGCCGGCGAGCGCCGCGGCCGTCATGCGCGCCCGTTCCGCCAGCGCGGCGTGCGCGGTGGTCCGGTTGGCCTGGTCGATGGCCGTGGCGGCGGCGGCGACCGCCAGCAGCAGAAGAAGCACGATCGGCGCCACGACCCGGACGGCCAGGCTTCGCCGGTAGAGCGTCAGCATCGCGGTGTCCCCGTACCCGTCCCGTTCATTCGGATACACAGCATGATACGGACGCCGATGACGCAAATGCTGAGCAATTGTGAAATTTGCACGACCGCCGGCCGGGCCGCCGGAGCCTCACCCTGCGATTGAAACTGTAACGCGGCCGGCGCTACCCGTCCGGCATGTCCACGAGCCACCACGACCTCGACATCCTGGTCGTCGACGACGAGGAGTTCAGCCGGTCCATCCTCGTCCACATGCTGCGCAAGCTCGGCATCGCCCGCATCCGCCAGGCGGCGGACGGCCAGGACGGGCTGACGGCGCTGCGCTGCATCGGCCGCGTCGACTGCATCTTCCTCGACTTCCACATGCCGGTGGTCAACGGGCTGCAGATGCTCAAGCGCATCCGCGACGGCTCGGCCGGCGTCGACCGCGCCATCCCGGTGGCCATGCTCACCGGCCACAGCGACATGCGGCTGGTGACCACCGCCATGGCGCTGGACGTCAACGCCTTCCTCGGCAAGCCGACGTCGCTGGACCTGGTGGCGAGCCGGCTGGAGCGCGTGCTGACCCGCGACCGCGACGTCAAGCCGGCGCCGGCGTACGCCGCCGTGCCGCTGCCCACCACCATCGTGCTGTCGACCGAGACGGCGCTGCCGCCCGGCGGCACCCGCCTGGTGCCGAGCGGCCGCGGGGAAAGGACGGGCGGCGTCCGGACGCCGCTGGAGCGCATCCCCGCCAACGCCCGGCTGGCCCGCCACGTCGACGGCCCGGACGGCATCCTCCTGGTGCCGGCCGGCACGGTGCTGAGCCAGCGTCTGCTCACCCACCTCTACGACCTGCGCCCGCTCTACGAGGGCGTGGCCGAGCTGTGGATCGAGCCGGCGGCGCCCTGAAGTCCGGCGACGAAAGCCTCGACCGCGGCGAAACGCACGCCGGCCTGTGCCGCCGCCTCGGCGAGCCGCGCCATGGCGGCGGTCGCGGCGTCGGCCTCGACCGCCGCCAGCAGGTCGCCGAGCGGCCCAGCGGCGGCGTTGCGGGCCGCTCCCTTGGCGGCGTGGGCGGCGTCGCGCAAGGCGGTCCGGTCGCCCGCCGCCGCCGCCTGGCGCAGGCGTTCCAACAGGGGGGCGATGCTGCGGACGAAGCAGTCCAGCACCTCGCCCAGTTCCGCCGGGTCGGCGCCGCCGAGCGTGGCGGCCAGCCGCGCGAGGTCCACCGGTGCGGCGGCGGGCGCTTCGGGATCGAGCCAGCGGGCCAGGGCCGCCGCCAGGCGGTCGAGGGTGACGGGTTTGGTCAGGTGGTCGTCCATGCCGGCGTCGAGGCTCGTCCGCTCGTCCTCCGGCTGGGCGTGGGCGGTCATGGCGATCACCGGGGTGCGGCGGCCCCGCGCCGCCTCCCAGGCGCGCAGACGGCGGACGAAGGCCGCGCCGTCGACGACCGGCATGGCGCGGTCCACCAGGATCAGCGCGTAGCGCCGGCTGGTCGCCAGCGCCAGGCCCTCCCGGCCGTCGGCCGCCACCTCGCAGTCCAGCCCCAGCCGGCGGAGCTGGCGCTGCGCCACCACCAGGTTCATCGGCGTGTCGTCGATCACCAGGACCGGCAACCCGCCGCCGCGGCCGGCGAGGCGGACCGGGGCGGCCGCCGGACCGGGGGAGGGGGCGGCGGTCCGTTCGGCGGTCCGCCCGGCGGCCACGGCGACGGCGGCGGCGACCTCGTCGGCCGGGCAGGGGCCGGCGACCACCCGCACGAAGCCGCGGCGGTAGGCGGCGCGGGCGAGCGCCGGCTCGTCGCCGGGCGCGGTCAGCAGCAGGCGCGACGGCGAGCCCGCCAGCAGTTCGGCGATGACGAAGCGGTCGCCGTCCGGCAGGTGCCAATCGAGGACGACCACGTCGAACGGCTGGCCGTCGGCCGCGGCACCGCGCAGGGCGGCGATGCCGCCGAGCAGGCCGTCCACCGTCACCACCCGCGCGCCGTGGCCTTCCAGCAGCGGGCCGACCGCCCGGTTGCCGCCGTCGCGCCCGCCGTCGAACACCAGGACGCGCAGCCCGTCGAGGTCGGGCAGGGCGGCCGCCGCCGCCGGTTCGGCGACGTCGACCGGGATCTCGCACCAGAAGGTGGCGCCCTGGCCCGGCTCGCCGTCGGCGCCGACGGCGCCGCCCATCAGGCCGACCAGCCGCCGGGCGATGGCCAGCCCCAGCCCGGTGCCGCCGTGGCGCCGGGCGGCGTCGCCGGACTCCTGGACGAAGGCGTCGAACAGCGCCGGCGCCATCTCCGGCGCGAAGCCGGGGCCGGTGTCGGCCACCTCCAGACGCAGGCGGACCGCGGCGGCGTCGCCCCACACCCGGGTCAGCGACACGGTGACGGTGCCGCGCTCGGTGAACTTCACGGCGTTGCCGATGAAGTTCATGGCGATCTGGCGCAGCCGCAGCGCGTCGCCGCGGATCGCCCGGGGCACCCCGGTGCCGACGTGCACGCCCAGCACCACGTCGCGCTGGCGCGCCTTGGAGGCGAACAGCGCCGCCGCCTCGCGCACCACGGCGGCGGGGTCGAGGGCGGCGATCTCCAGCTCGACCCGGTCGGACTCGATCTTGGAGAAGTCGAGGACGTCGCCGATGATCTGCAGCAGGGTGTGCGCCGCGGCGGTGGCGGCGCCCGCCAGCTCGTCGCGTTCCGCGGCGTCCTCGGCGTGACGGAGCAGATCGAGGCTGCCGATGACGCCGTGCAGCGGCGTCCGGATCTCGTGGCTCATGGCGGCCAGGAAGGCCGACTTGGCGCGGCTGGCGGCCTCGGCGCGGGCGCCGGCGGCGGCGAGCTGCGCGGCGCGGCTGCGGGTCAGGTCGACGATGTTGGACAGAAGCGCGATGCCGGTGCCGATGCCGGCGTAGCGCCCGCCGTCGGTGATGACGAAGCCGCTGGCGAGGGCCCGCGGGTGGCGGCCGGCGATCGCCGCGCTGACGGCGTCGAGACCTTCCTCCGCGTCGACGGCGAGGAAGGCGCGCTCGGCCACGGCGGCGATGGGGCGGCGGCGGTACAGCTCGGACTTGATGCGGTCGGCGAAGGTGGCGAGCAGCCGCTCGCGCTCCACCAGCCCGAGCGGCCGGCCGTCCCCGCCGACGACCGCGAGGCAGGGCAGGTCGGGCTGGGCCAGCAGCCGCTCGACGATGTCGCCGCACGGCGTGTGCGCGGCGACCCCGTCGACGGCGAGCAGGATGTCGCGGGCGCGGAACCGCGGCTCGGGCTCCCCGCCCACGGCGCCCGCCCTCAGCTTCCCAGGGCGGTGCGCAGGATCGCCGCGGCGTCGATCTTGCCCAGCCCTTCGGCGAACACCCGCGCCATTTCGGCCCCGCTGGCGTCCTTGCGGAAGGCGATGTGCAGGCTCTTCTCCTCGAGGATCGTCGGGTTGAAGCGCAGCGCCGCCGCCTGCGCCTTGAGGTCCGGCGTCGTGCGCAGCAGGTCGTCCATCACCGCGCGGTCGATGACCGCCAGGTCGATGCGGCGGGCCAGCAGCTTCTTCAGGTTGGTGGTGTCGCTGTTGGCCTTGTCCGCCGCCAGCGCCCCCGACGCCACCATGGCGTCGAACGCCTCGGTGTTGACGTAGCCGTCGACGATGCCGATGCGCCTGGTCTTGAGATCGTCCAGGGTCGACCAGGTCACCGGAGAGTCGGCCCGCTCGGCGAAGCCCAGCGGGCTGGTGCCCAGCGGCACCGACAGGGTGAACTCCTCGCGCACCGCCGCACCGTCGTATTCGGGGAAATAGCCGTGGTGCCCGGTGCCGTCGCGCACCATCGCCACGGCGCGGTTCCAGGGGAAGAAGTCCACCTCGACCCGGTAGCCCATGGCGGCGAAGGCCGCCTTCACCACGGCGGTCGCGGCGCCCTTGTCCTTGAGCGCCTCGCCGCTGAACGGCGGCCAGTCGAGGGAGGTGAGCTTGACCACCTTGTCCTGGGCGGCGGCCGGGACGGCTACGGCGGACAGGGCGACGGCGACCAGCGCGGCCAGGGCGGCGGCGACGGAACGGATGGGCATGGGGCCTCCTCGATCGGGCGGGGGTGTCCGCGACCGATCGTAGGCGGGCTGCGTGTCAGTGCGGTGACGGCACCGGGACGAGTCCGTGAACGTGGCGCCGGCCGGGCGAAACAAAATCTCAACGGAACCGCCATTCGACCGTCATCCGGATGCCGCATTGTGCAGGCCTTCGCGACCGCCCGGCCACGTTCCGAACCGCCATGTCCGTCCCGCATTCCATCGAACTCGACCGCGTCACCAAGCGCTGGGGCGCCACGGCGGCCGTCGACGCGGTGAGCCTGACGGCCGACGCCGGGCAGATGCTGGTGCTGCTCGGGCCGTCGGGCTGCGGCAAGTCGACCACCCTGCGCCTCGTCGCCGGGCTGGACGCGCTGACCGGCGGGCGCATCCTCATCGGCGGGGCCGACGTGTCGCACCTGCCGCCGGCGCGCCGCCGGGTGTCCATGGTGTTCCAGTCCTACGCCCTGTTTCCCCACCTCAGCGTCGCCGAGAACATCCTGTTCGGCCTCAAGGTGCGCCGGGTGCCGGCCGCCGAGCGGGCGCAGCGCCTGGCCTGGGCCGCCGAGTTGCTGGGCCTGGGGGCGCTGCTGGAGCGCCGGCCGGCGCAGCTCTCGGGCGGCCAGCAGCAGCGGGTGGCGCTGGGCCGGGCCATCGTCGCCAAGGCGCCGGTCTGCCTGATGGACGAGCCGCTGTCCAACCTGGACGCCCAGCTCCGCCACGAGATGCGCCGGGAGATCCGCGCCCTGCAGCTGCGCCTCGGCATCACCATGGTGTACGTCACCCACGACCAGACCGAGGCCATGAGCATGGCCGACCAGGTCGTCCTGATGAACGGCGGCCGGGTCGAGCAGGCCGGCAGCCCCGACGAGCTGTACGCGCGTCCCGCGTCGGTGTTCGCCGCGCGCTTCGTCGGCACGCCGCCCATGAACGTCTTCGAGCTGCCGCGGTTTCCCGGCGTGCGCCTCGGCGTGCGGCCGGAGGCGGTGCGGCTCTCCGCCGCCGGGCCGGGCCTGGCGGCGGCGGTGGTCGACACCGACTACCACGGCGCCGACACCGTGGTGTCGTGCCGCCTCGGCGAAGGCGGCCAGATCCTCGCCGCGCGGACGCCCGGCCGCGCCGATGCCGCGCCGGGAACGCCGGTGCGCCTGTCCTGGGCGCCCGACGCCGTCCACGCCTTCGACGCCGCGAGCGGCCTGAGGCGCCCGGACGAGGACGACCTGCGCCGGGCGGCGGCGCAGTGACGTGACGACGCGATTGCCAAGAACCAGACGAGGACAGACGATGCGCAAGGGTTGGATGACGGCGGCGCTGGCCGCCGGGCTGGTCGCGGCGGCGCTGCCGGCGGCGGCGGCGACGACGCTCAGCTTCTACTACCCGGTCGCGGTGGGCGGCCCGATCACCAAGATCATCGACGGCTACGTCGCCGACTTCGAGAAGGCGCACCCCGGCATCGACGTGGAGCCGATCTACACCGGCTCCTACCAGGACACCATCGCCAAGGTGATGACCGCGCTGAAGGGCGGCGACGCGCCGCAGGTCGCGGTGGTGCTGTCCACCGACATGTTCACCCTGATCGACGAGGACGCGGTCGTCCCCTTCGAGGATCTCGTCAAGACCGAGGAGGACAAGGCGTTCCTCCAGGCCTTCTATCCCGCCTTCATGGAGAACAGCCGCACCGGCGGCAAGACCTGGGGCATCCCCTTCCAGCGCTCGACGATCGTCGCCTACTGGAACAAGGAGGCCTTCAAGGAGGCCGGCCTCGACCCGGAGAAGGCGCCGCAGACCTGGGACGAGCTGGTCGCCACGGCGGCCAAGCTGACCAGGCGCGACGCCTCGGGCAACGTCACCCAGTGGGGCGTGCAGATCCCCTCGTCGGGCTTCCCCTACTGGCTGTTCCAGGCGCTGACCACGCAGAACGACGTGCGGCTGATGAACGAGGCCGGCACCGAGACCCACTATGACGAGCCGGCCGTGGTCGAGGCGCTGCAGTACTGGGTCGACCTCGCCGCCAAGCACAAGGTGCACCCGCCGGGGATCGTCGAGTGGGGCACCACGCCCAAGGACTTCTTCGAGCGCAAGGTGGCGATGATGTGGACGACCACCGGCAACCTGACCAACGTGCGCAAGAACGCGCCCTTCGACTTCGGCGTCGCCATGCTGCCGGCGCAGAAGCACCGCGGCAGCCCGACCGGCGGCGGCAACCTCTACATCTTCAAGAGCGCCTCGCCGGAGCAGCGCGACGCCGCCTTCCAGTTCGTCAAGTTCATGACGACGCCGGAGCGCGCCGCCCAGTGGGGCATCGACACCGGCTACGTCGCCGTGCGCCCCGACGCCTGGGAGACGCCGGCCATGAAGGCCTACGTCGCCGACTTCCCCGCCGCCGCCGTGGCCCGCGACCAGCTCCCCTACGCCTGGGCCGAGCTGTCGACCCACGACAACCAGCGCGTCACCAAGGCGCTGAACGACGGCCTCCAGGCGGCGCTGACCGGGGCGAAGGCGCCCAAGGAGGCCCTGGCCGACGCCCAGAAGGAGGCCGACCGCATCCTGAAGGCCTATCGGTAAGCCGCCGCAGGCCCTCCCCCGGGCTCCGCCGGGGGAGGGCGCCAATGTCCAGCCCGAGCCCACCATGCCCAACCGTCTCCTCGCCCAGATCTACGGCTGGCTGCTGCTGCTGCCGGCGGCGGTGCTGCTGGTGGCCTTCACCCACTACCCGGCCGTCGCCGCGCTGTGGAACTCGCTGCACTCCACGCCCAAGGGGGCGCGGCCGGCGCGCTTCGTCGGGCTGGACCAGTACGCCGCCCTGCTGGACGACCCGATCTTCTGGCAGAGCCTCGCCAACAACGCGGTCTTCGCGCTCGGCACCGTGCCCCTGTCGATCGCCCTGGCGCTGGTCATGGCGCTGTGGGTCAACGGCAAGCTGCACGGCCGCACGGCGCTGCGCGTGGCGTACTTCACGCCCACCGTGCTGCCGATGATCGCCGTCGCCAACATCTGGCTGTTCTTCTACACGCCCGGCTACGGGCTGCTCGACCAGATCGGCGGCCTGTTCGGGCTGCCCGACCACAACTGGCTGGGCGACCGCGACACGGCGCTGCCGGCGCTGATGGCGGTGACGGTGTGGAAGGAGGCCGGCTTCTTCATGATCTTCTACCTCGCCGCCCTGCAGGCGATCCCGCCGGCGTTGCGCGAGGCCGGGGCGCTGGAGGGGGCGGGGCGCTGGTACTTCTTCCGCCGGGTGACCTTCCCGCTGCTGATGCCGACGACCGTGTTCGTGCTGGTCAACGCGGTGATCAACGCCTTCCGCCTGGTCGACCACGTCATCGTCATGACCCGCGGCGGCCCCGACAACGCCACCGCGCTCCTCCTCTACTACATCTACGAGGTGGGGTTCCGGTACTGGGACAGCGGCTACGCCGCGGCGCTGACGGCGGTGCTGCTGGCGATCCTGGTGGTGTTCGCCATCGGCCAGTTCCTCTACCTCGACCGCAAGGTGCACTACCGATGACCGCGCGCCTCGGCACGGCCCTGGAGACCGCGGCGGCATGGCTGCTGGCGCTGCTGTGGGTGCTGCCGCTCCTCTACGCGGTGTGGACGGCGTTCCATCCCGGCGCCTACTCCGTGCGCTTCGACCCGACGGCGCCGCTCACCCTGGAGAACTTCGCCCGCGCCTGGGAGGCGGCGCCCTTCCCGCGCTACCTCCTCAACACCTTCCTGCTGGTCACCGGCATCCTCGCCGGCCAGCTCGTGCTGTGCACGCTGGCGGCCTACGCCTTCGCCCGCTTCGACTTCGCCGGGCGCGACCTCGCCTTCGTGCTGGTCCTGGTGCAGCTCATGGTCATGCCCGACGTGCTGATCGTCGAGAACTACCGGACGATGCACGCGCTGGGGCTGGTCGACACCATCGCCGCCATCGGCCTGCCCTACATGGCCTCGGCCTTCGGCATCTTCCTGCTGCGCCAGACCTTCAAGACGGTGCCGAAGGAGCTGGACGACGCCGCGCGGGTCGAGGGGGCGGGGCCGCTGACCGTGCTGTGGCGGGTCTACGTGCCGCTGGCGAAGCCGGTCTACGTGGCCTACGGGCTGGTGTCGGTCAGCCACCACTGGAACAACTTCCTGTGGCCGCTGATCGTCACCAACTCGGTGGAGACGCGGCCGCTGACGGTGGGACTGTCGATCTTCGCCTCCACCGACCAGGGCATCGACTGGTCGGTGATCACCGCCGCCACCCTGATGACGGCGGCGCCGCTGCTGCTGGCGTTCCTACTGTTCCAGCGCCAGTTCGTGCAGAGCTTCATGCGCGCCGGGATACGCTGACCGCCGTCCCCTCGCCGCGCGCGCGGGCCGCCTCCCGCGGCGGCACGAAGCGCACCAGCGCGCCCTTGCCGGGCAGCGCCACCTCCTGCTCCGGCGACAGCAGGGTCGCCGAGCCGTCGGCGACCAGCGCCAGGTTCCAGCCCCGGTCGTCGGAGCGCGGCGGCCGGCCGGTGTAGCGGACGGCCTGGAAGCGCCAGCCCTCGTCCATGCGCCGGGCCAGCCGGTCGTGGTGGAGGGAGAGCGCGCCCAGGATCTTGCCGCGCCACTCCCGGCTGGCGCTCTCCCCGGTGGCGATCCCGCCGGAGGTGGGAGCGATCTGGTGCACCTGCTCGTGTCCCAGCTCCGGGGCGAAACGGGTGCAGATCAGGGCGTTGTAGGCGTCGTCGCGGGTGGTCGCCAGCACCCGGTCGATCTCCAGGAGGTCGAGGTCCTCGGCGTTGTTCTCCGACAGCACCTCGCCGGCGAAGGTGCGCAGGCGCCGGCGCCGCGCGCCGGCCAGCGCCCGCCAGGAGCGGTCGGCGACGATCACCGGCACGCCGAGGTCGCGCAGGGTGGCGGCGAGGGCGACGCTCCACGCCGACGAGCCGACGATCATCAGCCCCGACCGCTTGCCCGCCGCCAGCCCCAGACCGCGGGCCAGCGGGCCGACGGTCAGCCCGTGCAGCACCACCGTCGCCGCGATCACCGCGAAGACCATGGGCAGGATCAGCCGGGCGTCGGGATAGCCGTGCTCGGCGAGGTCGGAGGAGGCGATGCCGGCGATGGCGGCGGCGACGATGCCGCGGGGCGCCACCCAGGCGACCAGCAGCCGCTCCCGCCACGTCATGGCGTCGCCCAGGGTGGCGAGCAGGATGGCCACCGGCCGCACCGCCACCAGGATCACCGCCGTCGCCGCGGCGATCGGCCAGGACAACTCCCCGAACACCGCCGGCTCGAGGTCGGCGGCCAGCACGATGAACAGGCCCGAGACGAGGAAGACGGTCAGGGATTCCTTGAAGCGCCGCAGCTCGTTCAGGCCGACCAGGCCGATGTTGCCGAGAACGACGCCGAACACCGTGGCGCCGACCAGTCCGGCCTCCGACTGCAGCGCGTCGGCGGCGGTGTAGATGCCGAGCACGCAGGCCAGCAGGATCGGTGTCTTGAGGATCTCCGGCGCGTGGCCGCGGTGGAACGCCCAGCGGATCAGGAACGGCGTGGCGATGCCGAGCGCCACCGCCAGCACCGTCCCTTCGGCGACGTCCCAGCCCAGCACCACCGCCGCCTGCTCGCCGCCGAGGCGGTCGGAGAGCACCAGGAACTCCAGCACCAGCACCGCCAGCACGGCGCCGATCGGGTCGTTGAGGATGCCCTCCCACTTGAGGTAGGCGGCCGGGCGCGGGTGCAGGCGGGCCTGGCGCAGCAGCGGGATGATGACGGTCGGCCCGGTCACCACCAGGATCGCCCCGTAGAGCGTCGCCACCGGCCAGTCCAGCCCCGCCACGTAGTGGCCGGTCGCCGCCCCGAGCAGCCAGCTCAGCGGCAGGGCGACCGCCACCAGCCGGACCACGCCGGTTCCCGCGGCCCGCAGCTCGCTCAGGTTGAGGTTGAGGCCGCCCTCGAAGACGACGATGGCGACGGCCAGTCCGATCAGCGGCCGCAGCAGCCCGTCGAAGCTCTGCGACGGGTCGAGCAGCCCGAGCCCCGGCCCGGCGAGCACGCCCACCGCCAGCAGCACGACGATGGCGGGGAGGCCGGTCTTCCAGGCCGTCCACTGGGCGGCGACGCCGGCGACGGCGATCAGCGCGACGATGGAGACGATGTGATGTTCCATGGACGCACAGCAACGCCCGCCGCCGCGCCGGGTTCCCTTGCCGGCCGGCCGGGGCCGCCGACATGGAACCGTCATGGAACAGGACGGCCACGCCTGCGGTTGATTCCCCCGTGCCGACTTTCGGGAACCGAGCTTGGGGGACACCGCATGTCCGGACAACGCCTGGCAGCGCCGCCGCACGCCGACCGACCGACCGTGCCGGCGCCCGGACGCGAGGAGCCGATCCTCGTGCCGGGCCGGACCTGCTGGCGGATCGCCCGGGCCGACCGGGTGGCGCTGATCGTCGACGCCGCCGACTACTTCGCCGCCGCCAAGCGGGCCATGCGCGAAGCCCGCCATCGCCTGATGCTGGTCGGCTGGGACTTCGACCTGCGCATCCGCCTGGAGCCGGACCGCGAGGACGCCAGCCAGCCCGACATGCTGGGCCGCTTCATCCAGCATCTCGTGGAGAACCGGCCCGGCCTGCACGCCTTCATCCTGAAATGGGACATGGCGATGGTGAAGACGGTGGCGCGCGAGATCCTGCCGCTGCTGGTCATGAAGTGGCTGACCCTGCGGCGCATCCATTTCCGCCTCGACAGCGAGCATCCGCTGGACGCCTGCCACCACCAGAAGCTGATGGTGATCGACGACGGGCTGGCGTTCTGCGGCGGCATCGACATGACCCGCGACCGCTGGGACACCCGGCAGCACCGCGAGGACGACCCCTGCCGGCGCGAGCCCGACGGCACCCCGTACGGCCCCTTCCACGACGTCGCCGCCATGGTCGACGGCGAGGCCGCGCAGGCCGTCGGCGAGCTGGCGCGGCGGCGCTGGCGGCGCGCCGGCGGACGCCGCCTCGCCCCGGTGCCGCCCTGCCGGGTGCCCTGGCCCGACGGCGTGCCGGTGGACCTGCGCGACGTCGACGTCGCCATCGCCCGCACCGAGCCGGACTATGATGGGCACCCGCGGATCGACGAGATCGAACGGCTCTACGTCGCCGCCCTGTCGGCCGCCCGCCGCACCATCTACCTGGAGAGCCAATACCTGTCGTCGCGGGCCATCCGCGAGGTGCTGGCCCGCCGCCTCGGCGAGCCCGACGGGCCCGAGGTGGTGATCATCAACCCGCAGCACGCCGAGGGATGGCTGGAGCGCTGGAGCATGGACGCCGCCCGCAGCCAGGTCGTCCACGCCCTGCGCCGGGCCGACCGGTACGACCGCTTCCGCATCTACTATCCCGTCAACGCGGCCGGCACGGCGATCTACGTGCACGCCAAGGTGATGGCCATCGACGACCGTTTGCTGCGCCTCGGCTCGTCCAACCTGAACAACCGCTCCATGGGCTTCGACACGGAGTGCGACATCGCCGTCGACGCCGTCGGCCAGCCCGACGAGCCGGCGGTGCGCCAGGCCGTTCGGGCCTTCCGCGACCGCCTGCTGGCCGAGCATCTCGACGTCGCACCGGACGACGTGGAACGGGCGCTCGACCGGACAGGCTCGCTGATCCGCGCCATCGAGACGCTGCGCCGCGACCAGGGGCGCAGCCTGCGCCCGGTCGTGGTGCGCGAGATCGGCGATGCCGAGGCGGCGATCCTCGACCTGCAACTGTTCAATCCGGAGAGTCAGGCGCGCCGCGAGCGCCGGGTGGTGCACGCCATGAAGAAGGTGGCGACCCGCTATTACCCCGTCGCCGCCGGGGTGGCGGCGGGGCTGGGACTCGGGCTGTGGGTGCGAGGGCGGCGCCGTCGCCGCTGACCGCGGGGGACGCGGGGACGACGGGGCGAACCGGCGAATATCCCATCCGCGGGCTGGGATTCCCGGCCCGCGCGCGCTATATCCGTCGGCCAAGCCGCACGAGCCACCAGTCCCAACGGAGAGCGCCATGCTCGACGCCCCCGCCCTGTTCTCCGCCGCGCCGTCCCGGGCCGACCGGCGGCCGGCGCCGTTCCTGCCGACCACGCGGGCGGAGATGGACCGTCTGGGCTGGGACGCCTGTGACGTCGTCGTCGTCACCGGCGACGCCTACGTCGATCATCCCAGCTTCGGCATGGCGGTGATCGGCCGGCTGCTGGAGGCGCAGGGGCTGCGCGTCGGCATCATCGCCCAGCCCGACTGGCAGGGGCCGGAGCCGTTCCGGGCGCTGGGCCGGCCGACCCTGTTCTTCGGGGTGACCGGCGGCAACATGGATTCCATGGTCAACCGCTACACCTCCGACCGCCGGCTGCGGCACAACGACAGCTACACCCCCAACGACGAGGGCGGCAAGCGGCCGGACCGCGCCGTCATCGTCTATTCCCAGCGCTGCCGCGAGGCCTACAAGGACGTTCCCATCGTGCTCGGCGGCATCGAGGCGAGCCTGCGCCGCATCGCCCAGTACGATTACTGGTCGGACAAGGTGCGCCGCTCGGTCCTGCTGGACGCCAAGGCCGACATCCTGGTCTACGGCAACGCCGAGCGCGCCATCGTCGAGATCGCCCGGCGCGCCGCCGCCGGCGAGGCGCCGCGGACCATGCACGACCTGCGCGGCACCGCGGTGGTGCGCGACGCCGTGCCCGAGGGCTGGACGGTGCTCGATTCCAGCGACGTCGACGACGCCGCGCCGACCGGCCGCGCCCGCACCAACACGGTGATCCGCCTGCCCGACTACGAGCGGGTGAAGGACGACCCGGTGCTCTACGCCCACGCCTCGCGGGTGCTGCACCAGGAGAGCAACCCCGGCAACGCCCGCACCCTGGTGCAGCGCCACGGCGACAAGGAGCTGTGGGTCAACCCGCCGCCGATCCCGCTGACCACGCCCGAACTCGACGCGGTCTACGAGCTGCCCTACGCGCGGGCGCCGCATCCCCGCTACGGCGGCGCGCGCATCCCGGCGTGGGAGATGATCCGCTTCTCCGTCAACATCATGCGGGGCTGCTTCGGCGGCTGCTCCTTCTGCTCGATCACCGAGCACGAGGGGCGCATCATCCAGAGCCGCTCGGAGGGCTCGATCCTGCGCGAGATCGGGCAGATCCGCGACAGGACCCAGGGCTTCACCGGCGTCATCTCCGACCTCGGCGGGCCGACCGCCAACATGTGGCGGCTGGCCTGCAAGGACAGGGAGACCGAGGCGGTCTGCCGCCGTCCCTCCTGCGTCTTTCCCGACATCTGCAAGAACCTCAACACCGACCACGGGCCGCTGGTGGAGCTCTACCGCAAGGCGCGCGCGATCAAGGGGGTGAAGAAGATCGCCATCGCGTCCGGCCTGCGCTACGACTTGGCGGTGCGCAGCCCCGAGTACGTGAAGGAGCTGGTGACCCACCACGTCGGCGGCTATCTCAAGATCGCCCCCGAGCACACCGAGCCGGGGCCGCTGTCGAAGATGATGAAGCCGGGGATCGGCGCCTACGACCGCTTCAAGGCGATGTTCGACCAGGCGGCCCGGGAAGCGGGCAAGAAGCTCTACCTCATCCCCTACTTCATCGCCGCCCACCCCGGCACCACCGACGAGGACATGATGAACCTGGCGCTCTGGCTGAAGCGCAACGGGTTCAAGGCGGACCAGGTGCAGACCTTCCTGCCGTCGCCGATGGCGCTGGCCACCGCCATGTACCACAGCGGGCGCAACCCGCTGCGCCCGGTGCGCCGGGTCGGCGGCGAGACCGTCTCGACCGCCAAGGGGCTGCGCCAGCGCCGCCTGCACAAGGCGTTCCTACGCTACCACGACCCGGAGAACTGGCCGGTCCTGCGCGACGCGCTGAAGAGCATGGGGCGCGCCGACCTGATCGGCCCGGGCGAGCACCAGCTGGTGCCGGCCACCCAGGGGGCGGGGCGGCCGCACGGCGGCAAGCCTTTCTTCACCCAGCAGGCCGGGGCGGGGCGGCGCAAGCCGGCGCGGCGGGCCCGGGCCTGAGCGGTCTCGACCGCTGAAACGCAGAGCCCCCGGAAACGCAAAAGCCCCCCGGCCGGAGCGGCGGGGGGCCTCGAACCTCGGCGACGGGGCGGCCGGTCAGGCGACGGACAGGACGTCCAGGTAGCTGTTCGCCGGCTCCGACAGGCGGATGCGGTAGAGCACGCCCATCTGGTCGATGACGACGTCGGCGGTCGGCGCGCCCTTGACCATGTCGGTCACGGCGGAGCGGACGCTGCGGGGGAGGGTGTCGAGGTCGACCTCGCGGTACGAACCCTTGTCGGAGAGCTTGACGGTCTTGCTGGCCATCGTGTGGCGCCTTCGGGACATGCGGTTGCTGTGGTGCGGCGCACCATGGTCCCGCTTGATTAAGGCGTGGTTAACGGGCGATGGCGAGGCGGGGAGGGGGCCGCCGAAAGCGGCGGGCGTGTCGGAGCGGTAACAGGCGGCGGGCCACGCCGAATGTGGGCATCGCGATCGGCATCATGGGCGATGCCGTCGTGGCCGATGCATCGTCCCGGCATGGCCCCCGCCGAGGATGCGTGCCGGGTCAGTGATGCCTCAGGCGCTCGAGCTGTTCCTTGAGGTGCAGCTTCTCCATCTTCATGCGCTGCACTTCGATGCTGTTGAAGGCGACGTGCGCTTCCTCACGCTGGATCTTCTCGTCAAGCTCGGCATGACGCTGGCGCAAGGCAGCGATGTGCGACTCCATGCTCATGACGCGTATCCTCCTGAGGTTGGAAGGGAAGCCGTATCGGCTGGCTTCCAGCGGTCATCATAGGCGGTTTCGCCAGTCTTGGCGACGGAATCCAGGTTCCCAATGGAGGTACTGCGACCACGTGACCGGCGGCCGGCTTACCGCTATGTTGCGGCTGCGAAACCAATCCAAAGGCCAGACGTGAACGCGCTCGCTCCCCTGTCCGGAATCGCCGCGGTGATGGCGCCGGTGTTCGTCGCCGCCGCCGTCGGCTTCCTGTGGCTGCGCCGCAATCTGCCCTTCGACAGCGCCTTCGTCACCGCCTTCGTGGTCAACGTCGCCACACCCTGCCTGGTGTTCTCCACGTTGACGCGGGTGCCCTTCGGCGGCGACGACCTGGCCACGGTGGCGCTGGCGGCGATCGCCACGCTGCTGCTGACCGCCGCCGCGGGGGCGGCGGTGCTGCGGCTGTGGGGCCTGGAGCTGCGCCCCTATCTGCCGGGCCTGATCTTCCCCAACGGCGGCAACATGGGCATCCCGGTCTGCCTGTTCGCCTTCGGCGAGACCGGGCTCGGCTACGCCATCGTCTATTTCACCGTGCTGTCGGTGACGCAGTTCGTGGTCGGCCCGGCCATCGCCGCCGGGCGCGGCGACCTGAAGCAGGTGCTGCGCATCCCGCTGCTCTACGTGGTCGCCGCGGCCCTGGCGATGCGCGGGTTCGAGGTGGCGGTGCCGTCGTGGCTCGCCAACGCCACCACCCTGCTGGGCAACGCCGCGGTGCCGCTGATGCTGGTGTCCCTGGGGGTGGCGCTCGCCCGGCTGCGGGGGGGCGGCACGGGCCGGGTGCTGGCGCTGTCGGTGCTGCGCCTGGGGCTGGGGGTCGCCGTCGGCGTGGCGGTGGCCTGCGCGATGGGGCTGGAGGGGGCGATGCTCGGGGTCGTCGTGATCGAGAGCGCCATGCCGGTCGCCGTCTTCAACTATCTCTGGGCGCAGAAGTTCGGCAACGCGCCGGAGGAGGTGGCCGGCATGGTCGTCGGCTCCACCGCCCTCACCTTCGTCACCCTGCCGCTGCTGCTGGCGGTCCTGATGTAGGCCGCTCAGCCGCCGCCTTCGGCGCTGGCCAGCGGCGCCGCGGCCGGCCCGTTGAGGACGGCGCCGTCGGTGGCGAAGCGCGAGCCGTGGCAGGGGCAGTCCCAACTCTTCTCCGCCGGGTTCCAGCGGACGATGCATTGCAGGTGGGTGCACACCGCCGACAGGCGGTGAAGCCCGCCCCGGGGGTCGCGGTAGACGGCGAGAGGGCGGCCGTCGCGGCGCATCACCGCCCCCTCGCCGGGGGCGATGGCGGCCTCGTCCGCGACCTCGCCCGGCTCGAGGTGGCGCAGGAACTGGCGGGCGACGTCCAGGTTCTCCTCCAGGAAGCCGCGCAGCGAGCGGGTCATCTGGCGCCCCGGGTCGTAGAGCCCGGCCCACGGATGGTCGCAGCCGTGGATGAGCTCGCAGAGCAGCAGCCCGGCCAGGGTGCCGTGGGTCATGCCCATGCCGCTGTCGCCGGTGACGACGAAGACCCGGCCCTTCCAGGCGGGGTCGCGGCCGATGAAGGCGAGCCCGTCGAACGGCTCCATCACCTGGCCGGACCAGCGGCGCTCGACCGCGCCGGCCATGGGGAAATGGACGCGCGTCCATGCCTCCAGGGCGGCCCAGCGGCTCTCCATGTCGTCGGCCTCGCCGGTCTTGTGGTCCTCGCCGCCGACGATCAGCAGGTCGTGGTCGCCCTCCGGCTGCAGCCGGACGTAATGGTAGACGTCGAGCGTGTCCCAGTAGAGGGCGTCGGGCACCGCGCCCCGCTCGACCCGGGCGGCGATGGCGTAGGTGCGGTAGGGCGCCTGCTTGGTGTGGATGGTGAAGCGGTCGCTGACCGGGCTGTTGGTCGCCACCACCGCGGCGTCCGCCGCCACCGTGCCGCCGGCCGCGAGGCGGACGGTCACGCCGCCGTCGTCCTCGTCCAGGCCGGCGACGTGGACGCCGGTGGCCAGCCGGCCGCCGCGCACCTGGAAGGCGCGCAGCAGCCCGGCCAGGTACTTCAGCGGATGGAAGCGGCCCTGGCGGGGGAAGCGCAGGCACGGGCCGGGATGGGCCACCGCGGGCGGCGGCCGGTCGACCAGCTCGACCCCGTGCAGGCCGGCCCGCCGGGCGGCATCGCGCTCCGCCTCCAGCGTCCGCGGGTCGCCGTCGGGGGTGAGCATGAGGTACCCATCGAGGCGGACGAAGTCGCAATCGATCCCCTCCTCGCGGGCCAGCCGCTCGATGGTGTCGATGGCGGTGCCGTGGCTCTCGGCGGCCAGCCGGGCGCCGTCGGCGCCATGCATCCGCTCGATCTCGGTGTAGCGGTCGTCGATGGCGTCGGAGAGATGGGCGGTGGTGCGTTCCGTCTCGCCGCCGCCCGGCCGGCCGTCGTCCAGCAGCAGCACCCGCCTGCCCGAGCGCTGCAGCAGGTAGGCGGCGGTGACGCCGGCGATCCCGGCGCCGATGACGACGACGTCGGCGCGCTCTCCGCCCGGCGCACCGGCCGCTTCGGGAGCGGCGACGTCCATCCACACCGACGTGGTGGCTCCGGAACCCTGCATGACCCGTCCTCTCCCGCGCGTTGGCCCGATCCCCCAGCAACATCGGTGCGGGGAAGGCGTTCCGGACCGCCGTGGGCGGCGTGGGGCGACGGCATCGGCCGGCCCGCGGTCTATTCCATAAATAAAGGGAGGTTTCTTCTTCGTTGCCCGGGCGGCCTCCGGCTGAACCGACCCGCTCCAGGCGATGTAATCGCGGGGTGGTGGACCGCTGTGCGAATTCGGAATACAGAAATTTAACGCACCCGTATTATAGGGGGCGTTCCCGGGTCATGCAGCCCGCCCCGAAATGGCATGGTCGATGGATGTTCCAGGTTCTTGCCTGCATCACGCAACAACATCACCCGTGGCTGGTTCTGCTGGCGGGGGCGGTGTGCGGGTTCGGCGCGTGGGTCTCGCTGAACCTGGTCGCGCGCGCCGCCGCGACGTCGGGGCGGGCGCGGTACGGCTGGCTGGCGGCCGGCGCCACGGCCACGGGCGGCGGCGTTTGGGCGACCCACTTCATCGCCATGCTGTCCTTCCGGTCGAGCCTGCCGATCGGTTACGACCTGGTGCTGACGGGCCTGTCGATCGTCGTCGCCGTGGTCGGGTCGGGCGTCGGCATCGCCGTCGGCATCGGCCGGCGTCGGTACGCGGCGGCGGCCGGCGGCGCGATCGTCGGCGCCGCGGTCGGCGCCATGCACTACACCGGGATGGCCGCGCTCCGGGCGCCGGCCGATCTGGTCTACGACGGGCGGTACGTCGCGGCGTCGCTGCTGATCGGGGTGCCGCTCGGCGCGGCCGCCATGGCGGTGGCGCTGAGGCGTCCGTCGATCCGCCGCCGGGCCGCCGCATCCGCGCTGCTGGCGGCCGCCATCTGCGGCCTGCACTTCACCGGCATGACGGCCGCCGCGCTCGTGCCCGATCCCCTGCTGGCGGCGTCCGGCCGGATTCTGGCGTCCGAATGGCTGGCCGTGGCGGTCGCCGCGACCGCCACGCTGATCATGGCGCTCAGCCTCGTCGGCTCCATCGTCGACCAGCGGCTGGCCGATCGGACGGCGCGGGAGGCCGCGCGGCTTCGCGCCAGCGAGGAGCGGTTCCGTCAGCTCGCCGACGCGACGTCCGAGGGCATCGTCATCCACCGCGACGGGCTGATTCTCGACGCCAACCGGGCGATCGCCGCGATCCTCGGCCATCCGCCGCAGCGCCTTGTCGATCGCTGCGTGCTCGACTTCGTCGCGGCGGCGCATCGCAACGACGTGCGGAGCCGCATCGCGCGGCCGACCTTCGACACGGCCGAGATCGACCTGCTGCACGCCGACGGCACGCCGATCGCCGTCGAAGTCCAGGGGCAGATGATCACGCACGACGGGGTCCCCGCCCGGGTCGTTGCGATCCGCGACATCCGCGAGCGCCGGCAGGCCGAAGAGCGCATCCGTCACATGGCCAACCACGACGTGCTGACCGGGCTGCCGAACCGCGTGCTGTTCCACGACCGCACGACCGTGGCGCTCGCCAACGCGAGCCGCGACGGCCATATGGTCGCCCTCCTCTACGTCGACCTGGACCGCTTCAAGTCGGTCAACGACCTGCTGGGGCACCAAGCGGGCGACCTCCTGCTGGAGCAGGTCGCGCAACGGCTGACCGGCAACCTCCGCCGCCACGACACGGCGGCGCGGCTGAGCGGCGACGAGTTCGTGATCCTGCAGGACCGGATCGCCCAGCCCGGAGAAGCCATGGCGCTGGCCGAACGCCTGGTCAAGGCGTTCGCCGTTCCCTTCGACCTCGCCGGCCAGCAGATGGTGATCGGCGCCAGCGTCGGCATCGCCCTGTTCCCGCAGGACGGCAACGGCGTGGAACAGCTCCTGCTCAACGCCGACACCGCCCTGTACCGGGCCAAGTCCGACGGGCGCGGCACCTTCCGGTTCTTCGAGGCGGCGATGGACGAGCACCTGCAGTCCCGCCGCCGGCTCGAGCACGACCTCCGCCGTGCGCTGGCCGCGGATGCCTTGCACGTGCACTACCAGCCGCTGCTGGCCTGCGACACGCATTCGGTCCTCGGCTTCGAGGCGCTGGTGCGCTGGCACCATCCCGAGCGCGGCCTGATCTCGCCGGCCGAGTTCATCCCGCTGGCCGAGGAGACCGGCCTGATCATGGCGCTCGGCGAGTGGGTCCTGCGGTCGGCGTGCCGGGATGCCGCGGCGTGGCCCGACACGGTGCACGTCGCCGTCAACCTGTCACCGGTCCAGTTCCGGCTGTCCGACGTGGCGTCCCTGATCCTGTCGATCCTGGACGAGGCGGGGCTGCCGCCCCACCGTCTCGAAATCGAGATCACCGAGGGCGTGCTGATCGACGACACCGAGCGGGTGGTGGAGGTGCTGAGCGTCCTCAAGGCCGCCGGCGTCCGCATCGCGCTGGACGATTTCGGCACCGGCTATTCCAGCCTGAGCTACCTGCAGAAGTTCGCGTTCGACAAGCTGAAGATCGACCGCTCCTTCGTCAGCGGCATGGAGGACAACCGGCAGTCCCGCTCGATCGTCCGATCGATCATCACCCTGGCGCGCAGCCTGGGCATCACCGTCACCGCCGAGGGCGTCGAAACCTGCGCGCAGTTCCAGCTGCTGAAGCACGAGGCGTGCGACCAGGTCCAAGGCTTCCTGATCGGCCGCCCGGCGCCGATCCGGGATCTGGACCGTTTCCTCGCCGCCGCCACGCGGCCGCTGCCCGGCAAGACAGAGGCGTGCCGCGCCGCGGAGTAGCGTCCTGCGCCGCACGGCGCCTCCGGCTTGGCGCGCAAAGAAAGCGGGCCGCCCCGATGGAGCGGCCCGGACCAGGATGGAAGCAGACGGGCGGGGTCAGCCGGCCGGTTTGGCCGTGCTCGGCATCGGGGTCTGGGGCAATTGCGCCGTGTCGGTGCTGGTCTGCGGCACCTGGACCGATTGTTTCGACCACTCGCAGGCCAAGGCGGGCCCGGCGGCGAGCGCCGACACGGCGAACGCGACGGCAATCAACTTTCGCATGGGTGTCTCCAGCCGCAACGAACGATGCGTCCAGGGTGCCCGACTCGGGCGAACGGCGTCAACGCGCCTTGGGGCGTATGCCGTGCGGACGGGTCAGGCCGGGATGCCGGTCGAGGCGCGCATGCTGTCCTGGATCTCCCCGGCGAGCTGGTCGGCGATGGGGCCGACGACGACCTGCACCGAATTGGCCGAGGGCCTGACCACGCCGCGCGCGCCGAGCCGTTTCAGCGCCACCTCGTCCACCCGGGCGCTGTCGACGACGTCGAGGCGCAGGCGGGTCGTGCAGGCTTCGACGGCGCGCAGGTTCGCCGCCCCGCCCAGCGCCGCCAGGTAGGCGGCGGCACGGCCGTCCGCGGCCGTGGTGGGAGACGGGGTGCCGGCGGCGGCGACCGCCTGGCCGGCCGGCAGCGCGACGTCGTCGCGGCCCAGCGTCTTCAGGTCGAAGCGCTGGATGACGAAGCGGAACAGGGCGTAATAGACGACGAAATAGACGGCGCCGACCGGCAGCAGCAGGATCGGGTTGGTTGCCTTGCCGTAGTTCAGAACGTAGTCGAACAGCCCCGCCGAGAAGCCGAACCCGAGCTTCACGTTGAGCACGTCCATCAGCACCATCGACACGCCGGTGAGCACCGCGTGGACGGCGTAGAGGACCGGGGCAAGGAACATGAAGGCGAACTCGACCGGCTCGGTCACGCCGGTCAGGAAGGCGGTCAGCGCCATCGACAGGAGCACGCCGCCCACCGCCGCCCGGTTCTCCGGCCTGGCGGTGTGGTACATGGCGAGGCAGGCCGCCGGCAGGCCGAACATCATCACCGGGAAGAACCCCGCCATGAAGGTGCCGGCCGTCGGATCGCCCTTGAAGAAGCGGTTGAGATCGCCGGTGACGCCCTGGTAGTCGCCCAGCAGGAACCAGGCGATGTTGTTGATGATGTGGTGCAGCCCGGTGATGATCAGCACCCGGTTGAGCACCCCGTAGAGGAACAGGCCGAGTTCCCCCAGTCCCAGCACGCCGGTGGTCAGCCCGGTCAGGCCGGCGTCGACGACGGGCCAGCCGTAGCCGAACAGGACGGCGAGGCCGAGCGCCGCCAGGCCGGTCACGATGGGGACGAAGCGCCGGCCGCCGAAGAAGGCGAGATAGTCCGGCAGCTTGATGTCCTTGTAGCGGTTGTAGAGCTGGCCGGCGATGATGCCGATCAGGATGCCGACCGGGATGCTCATGCGGCTCGACGTCTTGGCGACGAGGTCGGGCGCCACGCCGCTCAGCACCACCGCGCCCTGGATCGCCACGAAGTAGCCCACCGCCCCGGCGAGCCCGGCGGCGCCGTGGTTCTCCCGCGCGAAGCCGACGGCGATGCCGATGGCGAACAGCAGGCCGAGGTGCGAGAAGATGGCGTCGCCGGCCGCGGCGATGAAGGGGAGGTCCAGGAGATCCGGCTGGCCGAGCCGAAGCAGCAGGCCGGCGATGGGGAGCACCGCGATCGGCAGCATCAGCGCCCGCCCCAACCGCTGGACGCCCGAGAAACGATCGGTGGACATGCGGACGGCTCCTTCTACAGGTTGGTCGGCTTCAGGTTGTTCGGCTTCGGGGTGTCGGCGTCCACGGCGCGGGCCGGCGTGTCGGCGGCGGACGCCCGTTCCATGGCGCGCCGCAGATTGCCGCCGGTCTCGGCCAGCAGCCGGTCGATCGCCGGACCGTCGAGCCCGGCCAGGCCCAGCACGGCGCGGCGCACGTCCCCGTGCCGCCCGAGCGCCGCTTCCGCCGCCGCCCGGTCGACGCCGGCGATGCGCGCGACCATGGCGGCGCAGCGGTGGCGGAGCTTGGCGTTCTCGGGCCGGACGTTGATCATCAGGTTGTCGTAGACGCTGCCCAGCGCGGTCATGACGCCGGTGGAGAAGAGGTTCAGCACCACCTTCTGCGCGGTGCCGGCGCCGAGCCGGGTGGAGCCGGCGATCACTTCCGGCCCGGTGGCGACCAGGATCGCGTGCTCGGCCGCCGCCAGCAGCGGCGAGCCGGCGGTGCTGGCGACGCCCAGGGTCAGCGCCCCGCGGTCCCGCGCCGCGCGCACGGCCCCCACGGTGTAGGCACTGGTGCCGCTGGCCGACAGGCCGGCGACCACGTCGTCCGGGCCGACCGCGGCGGCGGCCAGATCGGCCCGGCCGGCCCCCTCGTCGTCCTCCGCCGCGCCGGCCAGCCCGCGCGACAGGTCGAGCCCGCCGGCGACCAGCAGGACCAGCCGGTCCGCCGGCCAGTCGAAGGTCGGGCCGAGATCGAGTGCGTCGAGCGCCGCCACCATCGCCGACGAACCGGCGCCGGCATAGACCAGCCGGCCGCGGCCGGTCGCCAGCCGCGCCGCCGCCGCGTCGGTCGCGGCGGCCAGGGCCGGCAGCGCCGGCAGGCAGGCGGCGAGCGCGCGGGTCTGTCCTTCCCACAGCGCCGTCAGCAGGTCGCCCGCCGGCCAGCGATCCAGCCCGCGGAACCGGTGCGCCACATCCTCCGTACCGCCCGCCATGGCCCGTCCCCGCGCCGTTCCCGCACACCACGCCAGTGGTATTAAATTGGACTGTCCGCGCAGCATAGCAAAAACCAGGTCGCATGCAACCGCAATCTGGAGAGTCTTGTCTGCGGGAGAACGGCCCGCGGCGGCGGTTGAACATTGGCCTCCTAGTGGTATCATAGGGTCCGTCTCGCCCTGGGAGTGGTTGCCGATGTCCACCGCCGCCGCGGCCCCGTTCGACCCGACGGCGCTGTCGGATGCGCTGCCCCTGCCGCTCTATCTCCAGCTCGCGCGGCATCTGCGGGATCTCATCGTCCGCGGACGGCTCGCCGACCGCGACGCCTTGCCCGGGGAACGCGAACTGGCCGAGACGTTCGGCGTTTCCCGCGTCACGGTGCGCAAGGCCCTGCGCGAGCTGATCGCCGAGGGGCTGCTGCGGCAGCGTCAGGGTGCCGGCACCTTCGTCAACCGCAGCCCGCACGTCGAGCAGCGGCTGTCCGCGCTGACCAGCTTCACCGAGGACATCGGCGCCCGTGGGCTGAACCCGGGATCGCGTTGGCTCGGCCGGTCGGTCGCCGCCGCCACGCCGGAGGAGGCGATGGCGCTCGGCCTGCGGCCGGGAGCGGAGGTGGCCCGTCTGCACCGGCTGCGGCTGGCCGACGGCACGCCCCTCGCCATCGAGCTCAGCGCCCTGCCCACCCGCTTCCTGCCGGACCCCGATCTGGTGCAGGGCTCGCTGTACGACACCCTGCGCCGGCGCGGGCACCCGCCCTTCCGGGCGCTGCAGCGGCTGTCGGCGATCCGGCTGCCGGCCGACCAGGCCGCCCTGCTGGACGTGCCGGACGGCGCTCCGGCCCTCTACATCGAGCGGCGGACCTTCCTGGAGGACGGGCTGCCGCTCGAGTTCGTGCGTTCGCATTACCGGGGCGACGCCTACGACTTCGTGGTGGAGCTCTCCCTCGTGTGAGCCGTCCCCCTCCCACCCCGGCCGCCCCCACCGCATCCCCTTGTGAGAGTGCGTCATGAAGCCTGCCCTTGAGATTCCCTTCCGCGTCCAGGCGATCCTGTTCGACATGGACGGCACCCTGGTCGACACCACGGGCCCCGTCGAGCGCGCCTGGCGCGGCTGGGCCGCCCACCACGGATTGGACCCCGACGCCATCCTCGCCGTCGCGCACGGCCGCCGGACGATCGAAACGGTCCGCCGCTTCGCCCCTCACGGTCTCGACATCGAGGAGGAGGTGCGGTTGCTGGAGGATCGCTACACCAACGACACCGAAGGGGTGTTCGCCGTCCCCGGCGCGGCCGATCTGGTACGGGCGCTGCCGCGCCACCGCTGGGCCGTCGTCACCTCGGCGCCCCGCGCCATGGCGCAGGCGCGCATCCGCCAGGCCGGGCTGCCGCTGCCCGACACGCTGATCGGCGGTGACGACGTCCGCCACGGCAAGCCCGACCCCGAGGGCTACCGGACGGCCGCCGCCCGCCTCGGCGTCTTACCGCGCGACACCTTGGTGTTCGAGGACGCTCCGCCGGGGCTGGAGGCCGGCCACGCCGCGGGCGCCTGGGTCATCGCCGTGGCCACCACCCTGCGCCCGGACGAGCTGGCGGCCGACCTCTGCCTGCCCGATCTCCGGGCCGTCCGCCTGCGGGTGGACGGCGACGGGCTGGAGATCACGGCGCGGGCGGGCTGACCGGCTCGTCGGCGGCGCGCCACCCGCCCGCCACCCAGGTGCCGCGCACCGTCAGGTCCGGCCGCAGCAGCACCAGATCGGCCCGCCAGCCCGGCGCGATCCGCCCGCGCTCCCCGGCCATCCCGAGGAACTCGGCGGGGTAGAGGGAGGCCATGCGCAGGCACTCCTCCAGCGGCAGGCCGATCAGGGTGCCGGCGTTGCGCACCGCCGCCGCCATGTCCAGGTCGGCGCCGGCCAGCGTGCCGTCGGCGAGCACGAGGCGGCCGTCGCGGCGATAGATGGTCCGCCCGTTCAGCTCGAACCGTGTGGCGTCGGTGCCGGTCGGCGGCATGGCGTCGGTGACCAGCATCGTCCGGCCGCGCGGCCGCGCGGCCACGGCGGCGCGCATCATCAGCGGATGGACGTGGTGGCCGTCGGCGATCAGACCGCACCACGGCCGCCCGTCGCCCAGCGCCGCACCGGCGGGTCCGGGCCGGCGGTTGACGATCTCGGGCATCGCGTTGAACAGGTGGGTGACGCCGCGCACGCCGAGGTCCAGCGCCTCGACGACCCGTTCCGCGCTCGCCACGGTGTGGCCGACGGAGAGCACCACGCCGGCCGCCATCAGCCGGGTCATGGCGGCATCGTCGACGCATTCCGGTGCCAGGGTCAGCAGCACCCGCCCGCCGGGCAGGCGCGCCGGCAGGGCGCACAGGAAGGCGAGGTCCGCCTCGTCCGGCGCGCGCACGAACCGCGGGTCGTGGGCGCCGACCCGCTGCGGGCTGATGAAGGGGCCCTCGAAATGGATGCCCAGCACGCCGCCGCCGGGCCGTGCCACCGCCGCCGCCGCCGCCTCGGCGGCGGCGCGGTGGCAGTCGGGCGTGTCGGTGATGACGGTCGGCAGCAGGCCCGTGGTGCCGAACCGCCGGTGCGCCGCGGCGATCGCCAGGACCGCCTCGGCGTCCGGCCGCTCGTTGAACAGCACGCCGCCGCCGCCGTTCACCTGGACGTCGAGGAAGCCGGGTGCCAGCAGGTCCCCGGCGGACAGCCGCACCGTCCGCTCCACGGCGGGTGCGGTGCGCCCCTCGGCCAGGATGTCGACGACGCGGCCGTCGGCGACGAGCACGGCGCGGCCTTCCAGGATGGTGTCGCCCGTGAACACCCGGGCGCCGGTCAGGAGCTGTCGCATCAGATGGTCTTCGTCACTTTGAGGAGGTGCGGCGGGGCGTCCGGGTCGAGGCCGCGGGCGAGCGCCAGGTCGCCGACCGCGCCGTAGAAGCTCTGCAGGGCGGCGAGCGGGGCGGCCTCCGGCGCCAGGCCGGGCGGCATCGGCAGGGTGGCCGTGCCGGGCAGCCCGGTTTCGGTCGTCACCACCGCGGCGCCGAGCCCGAAGATCCGCTCCACCACGGCGCGGGTGTGCGGCTCGGCCGCGTCGGCCTGGGTCAGCGCCAGCACGGGGAAGCCGGGCCCGACCAGGGCGAGCGGCCCGTGCACCACCTCGGCGGCGCTGAAGGCCTCGGCGTGCAGGCGGCAGGTCTCCTTGAACTTGAGAGCCATCTCCAGCGCCGCGCCGAAGCCGACGCCGCGGCCCAGCACGTAGAGGCTCCGCGCCGTCGCCAGGGGCAGCAGCGCCGGCCGCCAGTCGAGCGCGCGGGCCGCCGCCAGGGTCTCGGGGAGGGCCGCCAACGTCGCCTTCAGTCCCGCGTCGTCCTGCCAGTGGGCGACGAGTTGCAGGAAGGCGGCGAGCGAGGCGATGCAGGACTTGGTCGCCGCGACGCTCCGCTCCGGTCCCGCGGACAACGGCAGGCAATGGTCGCACAGGGTCGCCAGCGGCGAGTCCTCGGCGTTCACGAAGCCGACGACGAGCGCCCCGCCGGCCTTCGCCGCCTCCACCAGCCGCAGCAGGTCCGGGCTGCCCCCCGACTGCGACACGGCGACGAACAGCGCGCCCTCCAGGCTGAGGTGCCCGCCATAGACCGAGGCGACGGACGGGCCGATGGAGGCGACCGCCCGGCCCAGGCGCGTCTCGATCAGGTATTTCCCGTAGGCCGAGGCGTGATCGGAACTGCCCCGCGCGCAGGTCACCACGAAGCGCGGCGGCCGCCGGCGCAGGCGCGCGCCGAGATCCGCGAAGGCGGCTCCCCAGCGCTCCGCCTGCCGGGCCACCACATCGGGCGCCTCGGCGGCCTCGCGCACCATCAGGGGGCGGCTCCGGGAGGGCTGCGGCTCGGTCATGGCGATCCTCGCGACGGCGTGCATGGAAATACCAATATAAGACCTCACGGGTCGCGGCGCCAGCACTGTCGGCGTGCGGGGCGCCGCGACATGTCCGGCGGCGGATCGTCATGGAACCAGTATAATACCAATCGGGACCCGCGCCGCCGCGATCTATTCCGCCGCCCGCCGCCGCCCGCCGAGGGCGTCGGCGAGGCCGGCCGCGTCGTTGCCGACGATCAGATCGATGCCGTTCGCCCCCAGCTCCATCACGGCACGGACCCCGGCCCGCTTCAGCGCCGCGCGGTCGAGCTTGCCGGCGTCGGCCAGCTCGACCCTCAGGCGGGTCGTCGCGAAGGCCGCGATGTCCTTGATGTTGCCCGGGCCACCGAGGGCCTCGCCGAGGCGGGAGGCACGGTCCAGCGGCAGGGCGGCGGCCGTCGCCGGCGGCGCGGCGGCCTCAGGTTTCGGCGCCGGTGCCGCATCGGCGGTGGCCGCGGCTCCGGAGCGCAGGTACTCCTGCATGTCCGTCTTCAGGTTCTCCGACAGGGTGCCGAACACCGCCTGCACGCTGTCGCCCACCCGCAGGACGCCGGACGCGCCCATGGCGCGCAGCGCCGCCTCGTCGACGCGGGCAGGGTCGCGCACCACCACGCGCAGGCGGGTGATGCAGGCGTCGAGGCTGGCGATGTTGCTCTGCCCGCCGAAGGCAAGCACGAGGTCGCGGGCCCGTCCGGTGCCGCTGGCGGCCTCGACCCCGGCGCCCGCCGCCGCAGGCTCCCGGCCCGGCGTTTTCAGGTCGAGCGCCCGGATGGTGTAACGGAAGACGGCGTAGTAGATGGCGGCGTAGAGCGGGCCGAGGATCAGCACCAGCCACCAGCGCTGCGAATAGGGGCTCAGGGCATTGAACAGCACGAAGTCGATGCCGCCCTGGGAGAAGGTGAAGCCCATGTGCATGCCGAGCGTGTTGGCCAGGAACTGGGTGGTGGCGGCCAACCCGGCGTGGATCAGGTAGAGCAACGGGGCAAGGAACAGGAAGGAGAACTCGATCGGCTCGGTGATGCCGGTGAGGAACGAGGCGAGGGCCGCGGAGATCATCATGCCGCCGACCTTGACCCGCTGGTCGGGCCGGGCCTCGTGCCAGATGGCGATGGCCGCCGC
>NZ_JBPJSP010000109.1:0-622 GCF_051225715.1 Azospirillum sp. ST 5-10 | reverse complement strand
TGACCAGGCCCTGCAGCTTGGCGAAGGCCACCACCGAGCCGGTGAAGGTGATGGCGCCGATGGCGGTGCCCAGGCTCATCTCGATCAGCGAGCCCATGGCGATGGCGCCGGGCACGCCGATGCCGTAGGCCTCGGGCGAGTAGTAGGCGGCGAGCGCCACGCAGACGGCGGCGAGGCCGACCAGGGAGTGGAAGGCGGCGACCAACTGGGGCAGCGCCGTCATGACGATCTTCTTGGCGACGACGTAGCCGATGCCGCCGCCGATGGCGATCCCCAGGACGATCATCCAGTAGGACTGGACGATGGGCAGCGCCAGCGTGGTCAGGACGGCGATGGTCATGCCGACCATGCCGTAGATGTTGCCCTGGCGCGAGGTCTCCGGCGAGGACAGGCCGCGCAGCGCCATGATGAAGCAGACCGACGCCGCCAGGTAGAGGAGGGCAGAGAGGGTTTCCATGGGTTACTTGCCCTTCTTCTTGAACATGGAGAGCATGCGCTGGGTGACCAGGAAGCCGCCGAAGATGTTGACCGAGGCGAGGATCACCGCGAGGAAGCCGAGCACCTGGGAGAAGCCGAAGTCGGCCGGGCCGGCGGCGATCAGGGCGCCGACGATGATGACCGA
>NZ_JBPJSP010000108.1:0-643 GCF_051225715.1 Azospirillum sp. ST 5-10 | reverse complement strand
CAACGCCCGCCTGAACGGCGCAACCAGGGGGCAGATCCTCATGGCGCCAGGGGGGCAGTTCGGGATGTCGCTGGACACTGAGTCACGCCGCCATGGCGACGTGCTCGGTTTGAGCATAGTAGCGCGCCTCGGCCTCGGCGGGAGGAATGTTGCCGATGGGTTCGAGGAGACGGCGGTGGTTGAACCAGTCGACCCATTCCAGGGTGGCGAACTCGACGGCTTCCAGGGTGCGCCACGGTCCGCGGCGCCGGATCACTTCGGTCTTGTAGAGGCCGTTGATCGTCTCGGCCAAGGCGTTGTCGTAGGAGTCGCCGACGCTGCCCACGGAGGGTTCGACGCCAGCGTCGGTGAGACGCTCGGTGTACTTGATGGCAACGTATTGCGACCCGCGGTCGCTGTGGTGAATGAGGCCGCTGCCCTTGGCCGGCCGGCGCTCGTGCAGCGCCTGCTCCAGGGCATCCAGCACGAAGCCGGCATGGGCGGTGCGCGACACCCGCCAGCCGACGATCCGGCGGGCGAAGGTGTCGATGACGAAGGCCACGTAGACGAAGCCCTGCCACGTCGCGAGTGGAGTAGGAAGCGCTGAAGCGCTTCCCCTCCCCGAACCGTACGTGCACCTTTCAGTGCATACGGCTCTCCATTC
>NZ_JBPJSP010000107.1:0-652 GCF_051225715.1 Azospirillum sp. ST 5-10 | reverse complement strand
CGGTCAAGATCGCCCCGTCCATCCTGTCCGCCGACTTCGCCAGGCTCGGCGAGGAGGTGCGCGCCATCGACGCGGCCGGCGCCGACTACATCCACATCGACGTGATGGACGGGCACTACGTGCCCAACATCACCATCGGCCCGGCGGTGGTGAAGGCGCTGCGCCCGCACAGCCGCCGGGTCTTCGACGTCCACCTGATGATCGCGCCGGTCGACCCCTACGTGCCGGACTTCGTCAAGGCCGGGGCGGACATCGTCACCGTCCACGCCGAGGCCGGGCCGCACCTGCACCGCACCGTCCAGCTCGTCAAGAGCCTGGGGGCGCGGGCCGGCGTCTCGCTCAACCCCTCCACCCCCCTGTCGGCCCTCGACTACGTCCTCGAGGAGATCGACCTCGTCCTCGTCATGACGGTCAACCCCGGCTTCGGCGGCCAGAGCTTCATCGCCTCCCAGCTCCCCAAGATCCGCGAGCTGCGCCGGCGCATCGACGCGCTCGGCCGGCCCGTCGACCTGCAGGTGGACGGCGGCATCAACGCCGAGACCGCGCGCCTGGCGGTGGCGGCCGGCGCCGACGTGCTGGTCGCCGGCACCGCCACCTTCGCCGGCGGCCCGGACACGTACGCCGCGAACATCGCCCGCCTGCGGGGATAGGC
>NZ_JBPJSP010000106.1:0-654 GCF_051225715.1 Azospirillum sp. ST 5-10 | reverse complement strand
TGGCTGTACTTGGACATGAAGAAGCAGAAGCACCAGTAGATGAGCCCGATGAAGAGGTAGGCCTCGCGGTAGTAGCCGCGCCAGGCCGGGTCGGTGAGCGCCGCCTTGGCCGTGCCGAGCAGGTCGTAGAGGCCGATGATGATGACCAGCGAGGTGTCCTTGAAGGAGCTGATGAAGGTGTTGACCAGCGGCGGGATGGAGATCGCCAGCGCCTGCGGCAGGATGATCTTGCCCATCTTCTGCCAGTAGCCCAGCCCGAGGCTGTCGGCGGCCTCGTACTGGCCCTTGGGGATCGCCTGCAGGCCGCCGCGGATGGCCTCGGCCATGTAGGCGGCGGCGAACAGGATGAAGGCGATCTGGGCGCGCAGCAGCTTGTCGATGTTCACCCCCGTCGGCAGGAACAGCGGGAACATCACCGAGGCCATGAACAGCAGGCTGATCAGCGGCACGCCGCGGATCAGCTCGATGTAGGCGACGCACACCGCCTTCACCGCCGGCAGGTCGGAGCGCCGGCCCAGCGCCAGCAGGATCGACACGGGGAAGGCGACCGCCAGGCCGATCACCGAGAGGATCAGGGTCAGCGGCAGGCCGCCCCAGTAGGCGTTCTCGACGTAGCTCAGGCCGAACACGCCGCCCCACATCAGCACGGCCGCC
>NZ_JBPJSP010000105.1:0-665 GCF_051225715.1 Azospirillum sp. ST 5-10 | reverse complement strand
TCCAGCTTCAGCGGGGTCTTCGGACCGACGTTGCGCTCGAAGATCTCGCCGTAGTTGCCCAGCGTCTTGATGACGTTGTAGGCCCACTTCTCGTCGAGGCCCAGGGCCGCCCCCATGCCGGGCGAGGCGCCGAGCAGGCGCTGCACGTCGGGGTCCTTGCTGCTGAGGAACTCGTCGATGTTCTTCGAGGTGATGCCCTTCTCCTCCGCCTGGATGGTGGCGTAGACCGTCCACTTGACGATGTCGAACCACTGGTCGTCGCCGTGGCGCACCGCCGGGGCCAGCGGCTCCTTGGAGATGATCTCCGGCAGGATGAGGTGGTCGTCGGGGTTCGGCGCCACCGAGGCGCGGGTGCCGGCGAGGCCGGAGGCGTCGGTGGTCAGGACGTCGCAGCGGCCGGAGAAGTAGGCGGCGTTCACCTCGTCCTGCGACTCGATGACGACGGGGTTGTACTGCATGTTGCTGGCGCGGAAATAGTCGGCCAGGTTCAGCTCGGTGGTGGTGCCGGACTGGACGCAGACGGTGGCGCCGCTCAGCTCCTTGGCGGAGGTGACGCCGAGCTTCTTCGGCACCATGAAGCCCTGGCCGTCATAGTAGGTGACGGGGGCGAAGTTGAGGCCGACCGAGGTGTCGCGGGTCAGGGTCCAGGTGGTGTTGCGCGACAG
>NZ_JBPJSP010000104.1:0-676 GCF_051225715.1 Azospirillum sp. ST 5-10 | reverse complement strand
CGTTCGTTCCGTTCCTCCTTTCTCTTCAGCATTCCAGACATACGCACCCCGGACCATCCGGGTCGAGGCGCACCGTACGTGAAATCCGCGACCCACAGGGCATTCGGGCGCGGCGCCCGGAACTGCCGGTTCACCCGGTCAGCGGGGCATGGTGCCGTCCGGTCACTGATCGTAGTGCGCACCGCCCTGCCGCGCATCGCCCCTTTCAGGCCCATTTGCCGCATCAGCCGGGACACCGTGCAGCGCGCCACGTCGAGCCCCTCCCGCCGCAACTGCCGCCACACTTTCCGCACCCCGTAGACCTGGAAGTTCGCATCCCAGACCCGTCGGATAGCCAAACTCAGCTCCGCGTCGCTTCGCGCGCGGGCCGGCGCCTTGGCCGGATCGGCCGTCCGGGCAGCATGGGCGTAGTAGGTGGACGGGGCGATCGGCAGCACTCTGCAGATCGGCTCGACCCCGTGGATGGCGCGGTGCTCGTCGATGAAGGCGACCATTTCCTGAACGGGCGGTCGAGCTCCGCCTGGGCGAAATATGCCGACGCCTTGCGCAGGATCTCATTCGCCTGGCGCAGTTCCCGGACCTCCCGCTCCAGCGCCTTGTGTCAGGCGACACGTCAAACTGCCCCCCTGGCGCCACGAGGATCTGCCCCCCTTGAGAGAAGGGGAATTGAGGGATG
>NZ_JBPJSP010000103.1:0-706 GCF_051225715.1 Azospirillum sp. ST 5-10 | reverse complement strand
TCGGCGTGAACAAGTGGTACGGCGAGTTCCATGTGCTGCGGAACATCGACCTGACGGTGCGGCGCGGCGAGCGGATCGTCATCTGCGGCCCCTCGGGCTCGGGCAAGTCGACCCTGATCCGCTGCCTCAACCGGCTCGAGGAGCACCAGAAGGGCCGCATCGTCATCGACGGCATCGAGCTGACCGGCAACCTGAAGAACATCGAGCTGGTGCGCCGCGAGGTCGGCATGGTGTTCCAGCACTTCAACCTGTTCCCCCACCTGACGGTGCTGGAGAACTGCACGCTCGCCCCCGTCTGGGTGCGCCGCCGCCCCAAGGCGGAGGCCGAGGCCGAGGCCCTGAAGTACCTGGAACGGGTGCAGATCGCCGACCAGGCCCACAAGTACCCGGGCCAGCTCTCGGGCGGCCAGCAGCAGCGCGTCGCCATCGCCCGGTCCTTGTGCATGAACCCGCGCATCATGCTGTTCGACGAGCCGACCTCGGCGCTCGACCCGGAGATGGTCAAGGAGGTGCTCGACGTCATGGTCGGCCTCGCCTCCTCGGGCATGACCATGCTGTGCGTCACCCACGAGATGGGCTTCGCCAAGTCGGTCGCCGACCGCGTCATCTTCATGGACCGCGGCGAGATCGTCGAGCAGAACACCCCCGGCGAATTCTTCAGCAATCCCAAGTCCGACCGCACCAAGCTGTTCCTCAGCCAGATCCT
>NZ_JBPJSP010000102.1:0-709 GCF_051225715.1 Azospirillum sp. ST 5-10 | reverse complement strand
GCCGCGGAGATCATCATGCCGCCGACCTTGACCCGCTGGTCGGGCCGGGCCTCGTGCCAGATGGCGATGGCCGCCGCCGGCAGGCCGAACATCTTGAACAGGAAGGCGCCGGCGAGGATGCCCGAGGTCGGGTCGCCGGCGAAGAAGCGGTTGATGTCGCCGTGCACCACCTTGCCGGCGGCGTCGGTGAAGCTGCCGATCTCGAAGAAGAACGGCACGTTCCAGATGTGGTGCAGGCCGAAGGGGATCAGCAGGCGCTCGACGAAGCCGTAGATGGTGGCGGCCAGGCGCGGGTCGCTCTCGGCGGCCCAGTGGGAGAAGACGTCGATGCCCTGCTGGACCGGCGGCCACACCACCGACAGCACCGCGCCGAGGGCGATGGCGGTGAGGCCGGTGACGATCGGCACGAAGCGCTTGCCGGCGAAGAAGCCGAGATAGGGCGGCAGGGCGATCTTGTAGTAGCGGTTGAACATCGCCGCCGCCAGGCCGCCGGCCAGGATGCCGCCGAACACGCCGGTCTCCATGGACGGGATGCCCATGATCACCTTCGGCTCGAGGCCCCAGACGCCGGCCATCACCCCCATGGTCGCCAGCATCACGACGTAGCCGATGGTGGCGGCGATGGCCGCCACGCCGTCGTTCTCGGTGAAGCCGACGGCGACGCCGATGGCGAAGATCAGCGGCAGGTTGCCGAAGATCACGTCGCCGG
>NZ_JBPJSP010000101.1:0-722 GCF_051225715.1 Azospirillum sp. ST 5-10 | reverse complement strand
TAACAAGGTAGCCGTAGGGGAACCTGCGGCTGGATCACCTCCTTTCTAAGGAAACCGATCCATCTCCCGCCCGGACCATCCGCCCGTCCGCCGGCGCATCCCGTCTCACGGATCTCGAAAATCAGACGTCAGGGACCGGATGTCGGACGTCAGAGGAATTCTGACGCCTGTCATCTGTCTTCTGTCATCTGGGCTAGTAGCTCAGTTGGTTAGAGCGCGCGCTTGATAAGCGTGAGGTCGGAGGTTCAAATCCTCCCTGGCCCACCAGTTCAAAGAGGACGGCACGACGCCGGGGGCATAGCTCAGTTGGGAGAGCGCCTGCTTTGCAAGCAGGAGGTCGTCGGTTCGATCCCGTCTGCCTCCACCATCCTTCTGTCGAAGGGGTGTCGGGGTGCTGCGCGCTGGACGAGATCCGTCAGGGGAAACACGACACGGTTTCGACCCGTGGGCCTTCTTCGGAAGGTGCCTCGCAGCGTTTGCGGGGCGGGTTCTTGGACAAGTGAAGAGGGTAAGTGAAAGTGACCGAGGACGTCCCGTTCCGGTCCTTGGGCGAGGGATCGCCCTGGGGATTGGGATGGGAGTGCATCTTGCGGCGGAGAGTTGCGGGCGGGCTTGTTCCTGCGCGCGGCGCATTCGCTGTTCAAGGATCAAGCGTCTTAAGGGCATCTGGTGGATGCCTTGGCACTGAGAGGCGATGAAGGACGCAGCACGTTGCGATAAGC
>NZ_JBPJSP010000100.1:0-771 GCF_051225715.1 Azospirillum sp. ST 5-10 | reverse complement strand
GAACCAGTCGCCGGCGACGTCGGCGGCGCGGATGCCGGTGAGGGTCACCTGGTCGCCGGTGTCGAAGGTGACGACCGCGCCGGCGTCGCCGTCGGCGACGCTCCAGGTCATGCCGCCCAGCACCTGCAGGCGGTCGCCCTCGGCGGCGTCGAAGTCGGCCACCGTGTCGGCGCCGCCGCCGGCGGCCATGACGAAGGTGTCGGCGCCGTCGTTGCCCTCCATGGTGTCGTTGCCGAGGTTGCCGACGATGGTGTCGTCGCCGAGGTTGCCGAACAGCAGGTCGTCGCCCTGGCCGCCGAACAGCGTGTCGTCGCCCTGACCGCCGAACAGCGTGTCGACGCCGAGCTGGCCGTACACCACGTCCGAGGCGAGCTGGCCGTAGAGCTGGTCGCTGTCCTGGCCGCCGAACAGGCTGTCGGCGTCCTGCCCGCCGAACAGGGTGTCGCTGCCCTGGTTGCCGTAGAGGGCGTCCGACTGCTGGTTGCCGTAGAGCACGTCGTCGCCGAAGTCGCCGAAGATGGTGTCGTCGCCGAGGTCGCCGAAGATCGTGTTGGCGTTGGCGTCGCCGGCCATGGCGTCGTTGGCGCCGGTGCCGAACACCGCCCCGCCCTCGCCGCCGGGCACGCCGTCGGAGCCGTCGTCGGCGCCGCCACCCGAGCCGCCGCCGGAGCCGCCGCCCGAGCCGCCGCCCGAGCCGCCACCGTCGGAGCCGCCGCCCGAGCCGCCGTCGCCGCCACCGACCGTGTCGCCACCGTCGCCGCCGCTCAGGGT